>JAYTAO010000364.1:0-8822 GCA_043737435.1 Rhodanobacteraceae bacterium
TTATGTTTGCTGACGTTTAAGCGCCCAGAGCAAATGCTCCGCCAAATTCTGATCCGTACACGCCGCTAACCGCGCGCTCAGGGCCGCCGTTACCGCGACGCTTTTCGGCGCATTCCCAAGCGCTACCGTCAAATTCCGCTGCCAACGCGCGTAACCAATACGTCGAATCGCCGAGCCTTCAGTATTTTTGAGAAATTCCGCTTCGCTCCAGCCAAACAACTCCAGTAACGAAGCGCGGTCTAGCCGGTGGCGCGCGCGAAAGTCCGCTTCCGCCGAAAGTTGGGCGAACTTATTCCACGGGCAAACTAGTTGGCAATCGTCACAACCATAAATGCGATTGCCTAACGCCGGTCGTAACGCGATGGGAATAGCGCCGTCGAGCTCAATGGTCAGATAGGAAATACACAGCCGCGCGTCTAGCTGGAACGGCCCGATAATCGCACCAGTTGGGCAGGCACTGATGCAGCGCGTGCAGCTGCCGCAGTGCGCAACTGCGGGCGCATCAATGGGCAAATCGATATTGACGTAAATCTCGCCCAGAAAAAAATACGAGCCGGCTTGGCGATTGATTAAATTGGTATGTTTGCCAATCCAACCTAAGCCCGCCTTTTCTGCGAGTGGCTTTTCCATGACCGGGGCGGAATCAACAAACACCCGGTAGCCAAAGGGGCCGATCAGAGCGGTAATTTGATCACTCAAAGTCTGCAGGCGTGCGCGTAGAACCTTGTGGTAATCGCGGCCCAAGGCATAGCGCGAAACATAAGCGGCCTCGGAATTTTCCAGTTGATCCCAGGCGTGTTGGATTTCGTGCGGGAAATAATCCATGCGCACACTTAAAACCCGCACCGTACCCGGCACCAATTCCGCTGGCACCGTGCGCTTGCTGCCGTGCTTGTGCATGTAGTGCATTTCACCATGTCGGCCATCAGCGACCCAAGCAGCCAGACGCGCTTCGGCAAGCGCCAAGTTAGTGTCGGCTATACCCAGCTGCTGAAAGCCTAAATCACGCGCAAGCGCTTTGATTTTGCGCGCAAGTTCGGCGTTTGGATATTGGGGTGCAAGCATGTGCGGAGTTTAGACTGGGTCTGGTGTTACAAGCGACACCGTGAATCAAGTAGGATGGGTTTGAGGCTTCCGTCATTAAAAGCATTTAAGCCCGCAATAGTTCATTGATACTGGTCTTGCTGCGGGTTTGCGCATCGACTTTTTTTACGATTACCGCGCAATAAAGGCCATGGCTGCCATCGGCCGCTGGCAGGCTTCCAGAAACTACGACCGAGCCCGCCGGCACGCGGCCATAGCTGACTTGCCCGGTGGCACGGTCAAAAATACGCGTACTTTGGCCCAAATAAACGCCCATGCCGATCACGCTGCCCCGCTCGACAATCACGCCTTCAACCACCTCCGAGCGCGCACCAATAAAGCAATCGTCTTCAATGATGGTGGGCGCCGCTTGCAGTGGTTCCAGCACGCCACCGATACCCACGCCGCCACTCAAATGCACACGGGCACCAATTTGCGCGCAGGAACCCACTGTGGCCCAGGTGTCGACCATGGATCCCGCGCCGACAAACGCACCAATATTGACAAAGCTGGGCATGAGCACAGCATCACGGCCGATATGTGCGCCGCTGCGCACCACTGCCCCTGGCACGACACGGATGCCTAAATTGGCAAATTCTTCCGAATTGGCAAAGCGCAGCGGTACTTTGTCGAAATAATTTTGCGGGCTGGCAAGCATGGGTTCGCTGTCGTTGATGCGAAATGACAGCAATACCGCTTTCTTAAGCCATTCGTGGATCTGCCAGCCACCGGCGTTCGGCGTTGCGACCCGCGCCGTGCCAGCTTCTAAGGCGCGAAAGACTCGACTGATTGCGTGCCGCAGCGTTTCCGGGCAATTTGCCGCCGTCAAAGTAGCACGGGCTTCAAACGCGGCGTCGATATTGCCTTCCAAACTTTCAAAAGCAGCTTCAGTCATTATTTGTACGCCAATAAAATGGATAGCCGATGCTAGCCAATTCCAAAGTGCTTGTGTTCTCTTGCAAAATTTTTGCCGCTGACCGACGTGCGCAGGCCACCGTTTGGCGGCATTTTTGGGCGTAAATCCGGGCAATCCTGGTACAGGCCCTTGTCAGGCAAGCCCGCCCTAGGCATAAAAGGCCTACTGATCATGTTCAAGGAATTTTGTGGGCCGCTTAATCGCCATTGTTGAAGACGAACCCATCATTCGCGCCAATTACGCAGACGCGCTGAAACGCTACGGTTATGAAGTGCAAGTGTTCGCGGACCGCGCCACTGCCGAGCGCGCTTTTGCACTGCGTTTACCGGATTTGGTGCTGATTGACGTCGGCTTAGGCGATGAACCTGAAGGTGGCTTTGATTTATGCCGCGGCCTGCGAAGCCGTTCGTCGACGCTACCGATTGTGTTCTTGAGCGCGCGCGACACCGATTTCGACATTATCAGTGGGCTGCGTTTAGGTGCGGACGACTACCTAAGCAAAGATGTCAGCCTGCAACAGCTGCTCGCCCGGATTGTGACCCTGTTCCGACGGGTCGAAGCACTACGCCAACCGATCGGCTTGGAAGAGGTGTTAGAGCACGGCAAGCTGCGGCTGGAAAGCGAACGCATGCGGGTAATGTGGGGCGGTGTGGAAGTGGAGCTAACCGTCACCGAATTTTGGATCGTACATGCCCTCGCCCGCTATCCAGGGCATGTTAAAAATCGCGATCAACTGATGAGTGCCGCACAAGTCGTGGTTGATGAAGCGACGATTACTTCCCATATCAAACGCATTCGCAAAAAATTTATTTTTGTCGATCCCGAGTTTGACGCGATTGACACCCAGCATGGCGTGGGGTATCGCTGGCGGGTTTGATTTCGTGGTCCTAGCCGCCCACAACGTGGGAAAGCATTCAGCGTGGATTCGCTCGCAAGCACAGGCATCCCGCTTCGACTATTGCGAAATGTAACGAATGGAGTTTCTGGGACAGTGCCTGCGTGCAAAAACTTGACGATGTCAAGCGTGGC
Source organism: Rhodanobacteraceae bacterium (assembly GCA_043737435.1). Classification (GTDB taxonomy): domain Bacteria; phylum Pseudomonadota; class Gammaproteobacteria; order Xanthomonadales; family SZUA-5; genus JANNYA01. The sequence continues at coordinate 3,029 of JAYTAO010000364.1, forward strand.
CTGTCAATGCAATGCTTCGATTCGGCTTTGCCTACAACTTGTGAAGGTTCGTTTACTTTCCTAACCGCATTTGTTATTTTTTTTGACGTCACAATTTGTGACTCAATTTTTTGGAACTTCATGTCTTTTTTCGAAAGCATCAAGCATCAAGCATCAAGCATCAAGCATCAAGCAAGCATAAAGCGCGGCCTCGGCCACTAGCCTCGATCATCCAATTTAATTTGGTCGCCCAGCAACCGAACGGCTGCGGTGCGGCGGACGGCGGGTGGTTGCTTGCCGTTACTCCACAACAATATTTAGGCGGCGGCGTTGATTTCCATGACGCATGCAATAGTCATGACACGTGCTACGGGAAGGCTGGCTTTGATCGGTATCGGTGCGATGCACAAATTGGCATTGAGTTAACAACCGCATGCAACGGTGGCGCGGACACATGGAGCTTCCAGGCCATCGACTTGGGTTACGCAGGTGCCCAGTTGACAAGCTACGTTCGGGAGGAACTACACAAATGCACGGGCCAAGCCACGATTATGCAGGGCGCAGTGAGTCAATTCGGTGGGAACGCATTTGAGGAGGGGCAAAAGGTAGGTGCTTGTTTGGAACTTAAAGGCGAAGCCCAGAAGTTAGGCTGTGCAATCAACTAAAGGAATGTGTGGCGACGTGATTGCCGCCACGCTTAAATGACCATGAGCAATAAAACACTGTTAACGTTTTTCGCGACTGCGGCACTTTTTGTTGTAGGGTATTTATATCTTTTGCCAAACCCTGAAATAAAAGCCTTACCAAAAGACGCCACGCAAATCACAGCCACTCCGGCAATGACGCCTCCAATTAACAACGCGCCAGTCAAACCACCGACTTCTGCACCTCAGACAGTAGCCCCGAATTCAAGCAGTGCTTTCGATCCTGCGTTAAAAACCTTTGATCAGTTCACCCCTATTGAACGCCACCGGCTACGCTTAGATTTTGAAGCCTTGAGCGAACCTGAGCGACTTTTTGCGGTAATTTCCGCTGAAGATGAGGCTTAGAAAAAAGACAATTTTTTCCCAGATAAAAACTATATTGAAAAAAGCGATGCGGCCATGCTGGAAAATTTAGCCCTAAACCACCTAGATAAATTGGCGACGAATGCCATTATCTATAAGTGGTGGCTCAGAAAAGATCCGCGCTGGAAAGGATTAGCACAGAGAGCAGTGACCATTGGGTCTTCATTTGCAGCCCGCTTACTGCTGTATGAAGAACTGAACACTCTTGGAAAAGCACCAGATCAGTCCAATGTTGCAGTGCAAATACAGCTTGCCGCACTCGGCGACCCAGCTGCATTTTATCAACGCTGGGACGCATCAATAGCGCAGGCAAATGCCAGCTTAAAAATCACGCGCCATTAGCCGAAAGCAAACCTTGACCTGCCCCGGCAAAACCAGCGACATGGACCAAAATAAAATCAGGCATCAGCCAAAACAATAATCTGATCATTAGCGTCGAAAAACACGTCGTCCGATTTCTTCGGATTGACCTTGACGCCAAAACCGTCTTCTTTATTATCGGCCTGCTTCAAGCAGCGGTAGCCAATCGCGGTCTCGTTTTTACGCGCGGCGGCCTCCATCACCGTATAGAAACTCATCGCCATGCCAGTCTTGACATAATCGCGCACCGGGCGAATGCAAATCTCTGAGCCCGCGGCGCTAAATAGCTGCTTGAACACGGAATCGAGCTTTTTGTTTTCAGACAGCTGCGACAGCATTAAGCTGACTAGCTTGTCGCTGACGATGAAATCGTCAGCGCGCGCCACTTGCGCTAGGGCGCGGTTGCGAATGTCTTGCATCTCGGAAACGATGCTCAATTTGACGCCTTTGGCATCTGCAATTTTGCGCAAATGCAGCAGCGTAATCAGCGTGTTGGCATCGGCTTGTTGGATCGGCAAGCTGGAATCACCCAGCACAATTAAATGATCGAATGTCTCAGGTTTAAGCGCTTCCAGCGTGCTGCGGGTGCTCAGCGTGCCCTTGGCAAAGCGCACGCGCTGCTTGCTTAAACTTTGCGAGAGCGTCAACAGCTGCGCCCGCACTTCTTCCGATTCGCAAACGACCACAATTTCTGAGCCAGCGGCGACATAAGATTCCAATTCACGAATGATCGCTTCGCCTTTTTTATTCCAACCCAGCATTAAAGTACGCTCGGCTTTATTGGCTATTGGTGCGCTCAACTGGATCAAACTGGCCTCAAATGCTGGGTTCGCATTGGCACCAACGATGACGGTGTCGTCGTCTTCGCTGATCGCAATCACTTGGTCACCCTCTGCAAATTGTGTGTCCATAGACGGATTAATTAACACGTCGCCACTTTTGCGCACCAAGCCAATGACCGCCGAGTGTTCAAAGCGCATTAAAGCCTCGCGATAGCTTTTGCCAGTCAGTTTAGGCACATCAGAAAAATATATTTCCGCGCCGTCAAAATCGAGCAGCTCGGTATACACCACGCTCAAACCCGACTGACGGCAAGTTTGCGCGGTGACACGCGCAATTAAATCGTCGCTCGGCACGAAGATCGCCTCGTCACCGCCGACCAAGGTCGCCGCTTCTAAGTTTTTCTCGTCTTCAATTTCCGCGACGATATGGTAGGGGTCAGTTCGCCGTTGCGGGTGATTGGTCAAAGCCAGTACCGTTTTAATGACGTAAATATCGGGCGATTCAATCTCGGGGGCTAGCACAATAATTGAGCGCGCAGCATTTGGCATCGCCAGCATTAAATCGTCCAAATCGATTGGATTGCCGCTTCGGCATATGACGCGGGTATTTCTTGTTTTGGGAAATTTTGCGCGAATCGCATCGTCCATCTCGACTTTGTCGCGGTCGGCTAAAATCACAATGGCTGGATTTTTTTGATTAGCGTTGGCGATTAGCAGCTCGCCGATGATCGAAAAAACTTTGTTGGAAAACCCCAGAATCAAGGTGTGATTGCTCTCCAATACGCGCGAGCGGCCCTTACGCATTTCTCCAAGCTTGGCTTCCAACCCGCTGGTAATGGTACCGATTAGGATACTAACGACGAAAATACCAAATATGGTCACCAGCAACATCAAAATGCGCAGTCCCCAGCCTTCATCACCGGCTAGATTTCCCGCGTCAAGTGTACGCATCAGGCTGCGCCAGCCGCCTTCAATAAAGCCAATCGATGGGCTGTTGGGGTCTTCGCCTGCATGTATACCAAAAACGCTGAGCAACACCGCCGCCGCCATGACCACGACGCCCGAGGCGATCGCTAGCCACGCAATCATCGCCGCAGGGCCTTTAGAAAGCGTATTTTCAAAGCGGTAGCGCAGGCGATCACGCCAAGTAATTTCAGTTTTCATTCATTCTAGTCCGTTGTTTTTATTAGATTATTGCTAAGCAGCTTGGCGCACAAAGCACTATTGAGGAGCAACCCAAATGCGTTTGAAGAATATCCCAAGCGCATCTTCTTTTAGATTAATTTCTACCGCGCCGCCGACTTTTGGCAAGTTTGGTTGATGCACGCGCAGTTGTTGATAACTTATTCCGTCAAGATCACTGTAATTACGCAAGGTTTGCAGACGAGTACTCTTGCTGTTGCGAAGCTGATATTGCAACGCGGGTAAGCGCGGCTTGCTAGATAGCGTGGAGCCAAATTTGCCACACTCGGTCGTAGCAAAGTCATATTCAAGCGCCTGTGCGTGCGCCTGCGGATAAAAACAACTTGCCTGAGTGATCGCACAGCCCACGCAATCGCCAGCATCACTATATTCAAGCCAAGAGTTTCCGGACTTGTTCTGCGCCACCAACGTCATCGAGCCATCCGCGCCCACACCGCCATCCACAACCTTCCATGCACGTGGAATCAGCAGCCAACCATAGCCAGTGATGTGAATCCAACTGACCGACTGGGCTTTGATCGTGCGCGGCAAAATCGGCAGCTCCGCCAACACATGATCCTCCGGCGCAAGATCAAGCCCCGTGCGCACGTCCACTGCAGACGCTGGAATTTGTGTCGCGCCAGCCAAGCGTGTGCCGATCGCAGTCACTTTAAGCTCTGCGGCACGTTCTGCATTGATGGGCGCGTGCGCCTGCGCGGAAAAGGCCGCGAATAGCAATATCGCCCATTGAAATTTAGTTATTTGCTTAAAGGAAATAGTCATAGCCTTTGAGTGTATGTGAGTAAAGGTGCGCGTGGACGTCCATTCCCAGGCCGCCTGTAAGCCTGCCGCTAAAGCGTCGGCGGATTGTGCAGCCGTATGTGAGATCCTTGTGGCTCACCGTTGTTTGATCAAGGGGCAACACCTTGAGCGCTGTCTCTATTCGCCTTCCCGATGATATTTCCAATCGGCTCCATGAAATTGCGAAACTCACCGGGCGTGGCAAGACGTTTTATAGGCTCCAAGCCATACCCGAGCCTATCGAGGACTTGGAAGATTTCTATCTCGCCGAGCCCGAGTTGTTGGAAATCCGGGCTGTTTGATCAAAAACAACTCCGATTAAAAATGTGGTGAGGCGCTATGGCATGGCCGATTAAATTGTCTACACAGGCGCAGAAAAATCTTCCCGATCTCGACGCGCCCATTGCCGCCCGCTAACAGCGATGCGGCCGAAGCGATCCTAGCTGAACTCCCATTGAACCGTTCGGTCTTGGATAATCAATCCCAAGCGTGCGGGTGAGCCGCTAAAAATTCGGCGAATGTGATCGGCTCACGACCCAACAATTGCCGAACGCTGTCAGTTGGGCCGGCGGAATAACCAAGCGCCGTAAGTTGATGTAGGCTCATCATTTGCTTGATGCTCCAAGCATCCATCCCCATGCCACTCATCGATTCTATTGCGGCAGCATCCGGAACAGCTACATAGCTGACCTTTTTGCCAATCGCATCCGAAATCGCGCTCATAGCCTCGGCATTGGTTAACGCGGCGGCACCCGTTAAGGTGTAAGCGCGACCGGCGTGCGCACCTGGGCTTTGCAAAATTACCGCAAATACTGCAGCAATATCACGCACATCTATATAGCTCACCCGCCCGTCCCCCTGCGGCAAATACAAAGCCCCACCTTTGATCATGTCGGCGTAGTAAGTCGCAAAGTTCTGCATAAAAGCCGCCGGCCGCACCAAGGTGTAGGCAATCCCGGACTCTATGATCAGTTGGTCAATCTCGCCCTGAAGTTTGGACAGCGCGAATTGCGAGTTCGGATCGGCACCAGTGCCTGAGGAGCGAACCATGTGCTTAACGCCCGCAGCTTTGGCAGCAGCAATCGCATTTTTAGCTAATTGAATTTTATTCGGCACCAGCGGCAACAATAAAAACAGCGTATCGATACCGGAAAATGCCGCCTTTAAAGTTTCCGTATTACTGAAATCGACGTTGCGGTTAGCGATGCCTGCCACGGCTTTGCTGGATGAGGAGCCGGCGACGACGTCTGCTTTCACCGCTTTGAGTTGCGAAATTAATTCGCGGCCAATATTGCCGGAAGCGGCGGTAATAAGAATCTTGTTTGACATGATGTGTTCCTTGGTGTGGTTGACAGCGGATTTTAAAGCAAGCTGGGCGTTCGCTTGTTCCAGCGCAACACCCGCAGCCTTATCCTGACCGAAGCGGGAGCGCACTTTTTACAGGATGCGGCTTTGCACCTGGAAAGTTTGCAAAATGCGACCCAGAATCGCTGTGCCATGGTGCGCTGATGGGCTTGGGCGGCGGGCTGATTGCTATGCCGCATGCGCTGCCACATTTACACAGCGGAAAACTGCTGCAGTTATTACTTGGGTGGTACAGCGATGCCGGTTCAATATCACTTT
>JAYTAO010000365.1:0-3586 GCA_043737435.1 Rhodanobacteraceae bacterium
ACGCACAGTTGACGTGGCTGAAGCCTTTGCCTTGGGTGCCGATTTTATTGTGGTCGGGCGGCCGATTCGAAATGCGGCGGATCCAAAAGCGGCGGCACTTTTAATGCAGGAAACGATAGCGGCGGCTTTTTCCGGCCAGCGCTGAACCGTTAAGAAACTAGCGAAAGCTTAGTTCCATACTGTGGTGTTGCGGCACACAGCTCCAGCGCTCAAGCAGCGCCAGCGCTGCGTCATACAAATGCGTTTGTGCGTCCACGCCGGTGAAATCGAAAGCAGGCTTGCCGCGCGCAGCACTTGCTGAGCGCACGCCCGCTAAAAACGCCTCAAGATCAAAGCTGCCGCCCCACAGCTGGGTTTGCAGCGCCTCCACAATCGCCTCGGCTTGTACCGCCTCGGTGGCGATGTTCGGGTTCGCAGTATCGTGGATGGCCTGCATGACAAAACCCGCGTCTGAACCTGCCGCGACTAGCCCTAAAAACCCATGCGGCAATGGCAATGCGGACTCAACAATGTAGTGCACCAAATCGTGCGGCAGCGTGCCCTGGCGCGGCATCGAAGTTTGCGTTTCGCTGGCGTCCGCGCGGACAAAGCGTAAGCGGTCGTATTTGTCAGTTTTGCCGAGTTTTTATACGATTAGTTTCATGGGGTATCTCAACTTTTGGCAAAGCAAGTGCGGGCAGGAAGTCTTCGATAGCGGCTCGGAACGCTTGGTGCAATTCGGACAACGATTCGCCGTGAAAGCTAATCATTGCGCGCAGACCTAAAATACGGCCAACAAAAATATTGTCACGCTCGTCGAACTCAATACGGGCGGAATAGCCTTTGTGATTGATTGTTTTCATGCTTTCCCGGCGCAATTTACGCGCCAACTATCCTATCGCTTAGAATGCTTACGGAACTCATTCCAGGATCTTTGACGGCTCTGTTCCGCCAGCCGCGAATTGTTGTTGTAGCTTGTGACCTAGCCGCAAGCAAACTGCAGGCTGAGGCCAACCCCAGCACTCTGGGTCTGGCGCAGCCTCGACAATGCGCGCAGCGAAAGTTTCAAGATCGAATTCGACAAGTCCCCAATAAAGTTTCGTTGTTGAATCTGGAGTAAAGCGATAGCTTGCTTTTCCCCGATCCGACGAAATGAGTTCGGCAAAATAGTGTCGAATTGTCACAGTTTCTACTTCTTAAACGGATTCGCTCCAAACTTGCGCTTGCCCGGCGGCGCAAAACCGCCTTCTGGACCGCGTGGCTTATCGAACCCACCGGGGCCGGCTTTATTGAAACCGGCGCGGGCGGGGCGGTCGCTGGCATCGGTCTTTTTAAATCCTGGCTTGGCAAAGCTAGGTCGGTCTGAACTTGGCCCGGCGCGATCAAAACTAGGCTTGCCAAATGCCGGCTTCGCAAAGCTGGCTTTGCCATAGCTAGGTTTGTCGCCAAAGCTAGGCTTATCGCCAAAAGACTTTCTAGGCGCATCACCATCGGCTTTAAAGCGCGGCTTGAAGCCATCGTCTGGGCGGGCAAAGCCGGGCTTTTTAAAACCGGCGTCGCGCGCGGCGCCAAACGGAGTTTTGGCGAATCGCGGTGCGTCAAAATGTGATTTGGCTGGGCGTTCGCCGCCCCGGTCGCTAGCGTCGTCAAAGCTGCGGCGCGCGGGTGCGGATTGTTTGCCATCCCAGGGTTCGATCATCAACATCTGTTGCGCGACACGGACTTTTTTCAGCAGCTGAAAGGTTTCTGCGGGCATGCCGGCTGGCAAATCTACCAGGGTGTAGTCGTCGAAAATTTCAATGCGGCCGATATGCGCACTGTCTAAGCCCGCTTCATTGGCAATGGCGCCAACAATATTTCCAGGTTTGACCTGATGCGTATGGCCAACCGCAACTTTGTAAGTTTGCTTATCATCATCGCGCGGGGCGGATTTGCGCGGACGTTCGCGCGCGGGTTCGGCGTCATCCACACGCGGTGCGCCATCGTATTGGGCAAAGCGATCTTCAATGGAGCTTTTCACGCGTGGGCGCAAGCTAGGTACGCCGTCATCATATTCGCGCGGCGCGCGCGGGGCATCATATTCGCGCGCGGCGCGCGGGGCATCATATTCGCGCGGGGCGCGCGGGGCTTCAAATTCGCGCGGGGCGCGCTCACGCACGGGCCGCTCCGGTTTTTCACTGCGGGCAGGCCGCTCGCTGCGTGCGGGTGCCGCATCGCCACCCCAAGCCGCGCTACCTTCACGCTCAGGCTTCAATAACAGCGGCTTTTTGCCCTGCACCATTTTCGCCAATGCCGCCGCAATTTCTACTGCCGGCACGTTCTTATCGGTCTCAAAGCTTTCAATCATTTGCCGAAAGCTATCCAGCCCGCCCTCGGCCAAGGTGTCAACAATGCGTTCTTTGAACCGTGCAATCCGCACATCGTTGACGTCCCCGACACTAGGTAGCGTCATTTCTTCAATCGGCTGGCGCGTGGCGCGCTCAATGGCGCGCAATAAATGCCGTTCGCGCGGCGTCACGAACAAAATGGCATCACCCGGACGCCCGGCGCGGCCGGTGCGGCCAATGCGGTGCACGTACGATTCGGTATCGACGGGGATATCAAAATTGATTACATGGCTGATGCGTTCGACGTCTAAACCGCGCGCGGCAACGTCGGTGGCCACCAAAATATCGATCGAGCCATCTTTCAACTTACCAATCGTGCGCTCGCGCACCGCTTGCTGCACGTCGCCATTGATTGCCGCTGCGGCAAAACCGCGCGCTTCTAATTTCTGTGCCAGCTCTTCCGTGCCTATTTTGGTGCGGCTAAACACGATCATCGCTTCAAACGGCTCGACTTCTAAGATACGCGTCAGCGCATCCAATTTATGCATGCCGCTGACTTGCCAATAACGCTGGCGCACGGTGCCGGGCGTGGTGGTTTTGGACTCAATGGCGACGCGCACCGGATTGCGCAGATAGGTTTCAGCAATGCGTGCGATCGGGCGTGGCATGGTGGCGGAAAATAGCGCGATGCGGCGCTCATTAGGAATGCGTTTTAGCACCGCTTCAACATCATCAACAAAGCCCATACGCAACATTTCATCAGCTTCGTCTAACACCAATGTTTTGATATGGCTTAGATCCAGCGAGCCTTTCTCCATGTGATCAATCACACGCCCAGGCGTGCCGACCACGACGTGCGCGCCGCGCTGTAGGCCGCGTAATTGCGGCGTGTAGCTTTGCCCACCATAGATGGGAAGCACGTGGAAGCCAGGAATGTGGCTAGCGTAGCGTTGGAACGCCTCGGCGACTTGAATCGCCAATTCGCGTGTCGGCGCCAATACCAGCGCCTGCGGGTTGTGGGTAGCGCGCGCGCTTAGATCAATATGCGCCAAAATAGGCAGCGCAAACGCCGCAGTTTTGCCGGTACCCGTTTGCGCGGTGCCCAACACATCCCGGCCCTCCAACAACGGTGGAATCGTTGCTGCTTGGATCGGCGTTGGGGTTTCATAACCAACCGCTAGCAGCGATGCCAACAGGGTGTCAGGCAGGCCTAAGTCGTTGAAGGTAATCGTGATTTCGTCCGACATAAGCGGCTGCCCTTAAATTTTAGTTAGCCGATT
>JAYTAO010000366.1:0-3573 GCA_043737435.1 Rhodanobacteraceae bacterium
TGCTGACGGCGCAGGCGGGTCAACATAGGGTTCTGCAGCAATAGAAGAAAATTGGTATTGCCGCTGGGCATTGAAAACCACATCAAACTCAGCCATTGCGTTTAGACGCGTGTGCATTAAATGTGCATCGACAACACCGGGGTAGCGCAACAACACAATCCGCGCCAACTGGCGTATCGGATCGTTTGGGTTAATGCTGAGCCAGCGCGACTGTAAGCCAGGCACAGCAAATGCGGCCTCAATACTTAAGGGCGCCCCTAGGCGGGCGCGCAAGGACGCGTTCGCCGCTGCCAATTCGCTCCACCGCTGGGTTGCAATACTTGCGCCCGCGTTGACCAAGGTTTGTGGTTTTAACCGCACATACATCACAGTTTCTACTTGAACTGACACGGGCGTTATGGGTGGCGCTATGCTTTGCTGGGCGTTTGCGGCGCATGCGCACAGTAATAACAGGCTAATCTGGCTGCTTAAAAACTTCATAAAAACCTTTCTGAGGATAAATTGCAGGATTTGTGACTGAAATTCCACTTTGACAAAGTTTTTTTTTTTTTTGCAATACTGTTTTACTTTCTTGCCAATGGATTGACAAAATGCGTATTTATCGATCGTTAGTAGCATTATTGCTAAACGCTAATTTTGGCTATGCCGCCTCACCCGTGCTGCCGATTGAAATGATTTCGCGCAATGCTCAAGGGCAGCAGCAAACGTCCAATGGTAACTTCGGTATCATCGGATTAAATGGCATAAGTGCGTACGGTAATAAGGTTGCGTTTTCTGTATCGGATCGCGCCTTTTTCGGTGAACCGCCACCGCCACCGCCTATGCCGTTAGGCAGCATTGATATTCCAATTTATGGACAAATTGCGTTATGGCATCGTGGTGACGGTCTGTTGCCGCTGGTAAACTTCCGCGATGAATTTGGTGCCACATCATTTTTAAACGCAGAAAGCGGCTTGCAGGTCAAACTGCTAGAGGATTCAAGCAGCATTTGCTTGCCCATCAGTGGTGGCGACGTGGTTGCGGGAACACGTCAACAGGGTCTAACTTTAGCAGTCTGCGGCGCACAGCCTGGTCCACCATACGAATATTTATTGGGTCCGGATGGCAACCGCGCTACAAGCGGCGTGCATGGTAATAAACGGTTTGACCTTTATTCGGGACAATTTCAATTTGGCGCAGGCGTTGACGATGTTGGTAATTTGGCACTAAAAGATCGGCAAACCGGTATCGTTGAGTTTGTTGCTCTGGGAAATGATAACCGTATTGCTTTTAGTGATGGTGGCAATGTTTCTGACAATGGTCGCTTGGTGGTTTTTATAAGTGACGATAACAATCTAGTATTTGGCGACTCGGGGGGAAGTTTTGGTGGCGATTTTTTTTTGAGAGACCGCCTAACCCGCACGACTCGGCGCGTCTTACGCCCGGATGGCCGGGAATTGCTGGGTGCCATCAACGCCGAGTACGCGTTTTCTGCCAATGGTCGTTTCCTTGCGTTTGCTAGTACCGGTGATGTCGTAGCGCCCTGCCTGACGGGTGCGAATGGTATGCCCAGCCAGGGGCTGAATTCGGAACCTATTTTTGTGCATGATTTTCAGACCAACAGCACCGAATGTATTTCTCTCACGCAAGACGGCACCGCGTTTGGCAATTCCTACCGCAGTGATGACAATCGGCTTTCCATTAGTGGCGATGGCCGCTTCGTTGCGTTTCAAACCCGTTTTCCGGCGGACCCCGATGACAGCAATGGCGACCTAGATATTTATGTTCGGGATCGCTTGCTCAACCGCACAATTTGGGTCAGTCAAGCGGCAAATGGTGCACCGGGCAATGCATCCTCCTTCCAAGCACTCATCAGCGAAAATGGGCGTTGGCTAGCATTCCAATCGTATGCTTCAAATTTGGTGCCAAATGATACGAACGGCGGTGAGCCGCCGCCATTTCCGTTCCCGGTCGAATCGGGCGGCGACATTTTCCTACGCGACTTGAGTGCGCTGAGCGCCGAGCCGGTGCAAGTGCCTGCGGGGACGAATTGGGGTTGGGCGCTGTTGGTGCTGGGTTTGTTAGGGTTTGGGATACGCGCGGAATTTGGTGGTTTGAGATTTGATGCGTAATCACTGATTAAGCGCTGCGCATTAAGCGATTCTGGGCACTTGCGCGCCCAGCACTTTCGCCATCACCGCCATGCGTACCGCTAAGCCATTGCTGACTTGCGCGCTAATGACGCTTTGCGGCCCGTCGGCAACCTCTGAAGCAATTTCAACGCCTCGATTCATCGGGCCTGGATGCATCACAATACAGTCTGGCTTTGCGCGCTTGAGGAGTTCAGCGGTCAAACCGTAGTGGCGAAAATATTCGCGTTCAGACGGTAAAAATGCGCCCTTCATGCGTTCACGCTGCAGGCGCAGCATGATCACCACATCAACACCGCTGATCGCTTCACTGAGCTTGGCGAAATAACTGATGCCAAAATCACTTAAATTCGGCGGCATCAGCGTCATTGGCCCGCACACCCGAATTTCACCGGTGCGCAGTAAATTCAGCGCTTGAAAATCACTGCGCGCCACGCGCGAATGCAGCACGTCGCCAACAATCAAAACTTTCAGCTCAGCAAAATCTTGTTTGTGCTGACGGATTGTCAACATATCCAGCAATGCCTGCGTTGGGTGCGCATGGCGGCCATCACCGGCGTTTAAAATACTGACGTGCGGGGCGGCGTGTTCGGCAAAAAACCGTGCCGCACCGCTGGCTTGATGGCGCACCACAAACAAATCACAGTGCATCGCTTCCAGCGTCGCCATCGTATCTAGCAGGCTTTCGCCTTTGCTGGTGCTGGAGGAAGCAACATCTAAATTCACCACGTCAGCACTTAAACGACTGGCCGCCAGCTCAAAGGTGGTGCGGGTGCGCGTGCTGGCTTCAAAAAACAAATTCACCACCGTTTTACCGCGCAAAAGCGGCAATTTGCGACTGCCGCGATTGGACAATTCACGCAGGGTTTCGGCGGTATCTAATAGCTCAATGAGCTGCGCGGGTTTAAGCGATTCAATGTCTAATAAGTGGCGCAGCGTCATTTTGTTTCCCTTCTTATGAAACTTCGTTGCAGCCTTAGCTTAAGCCGACTCAGAGCTATTTCCAGGGCCCGCATGCCGCACGCGGCGTTCTAAGCTGAGCGGTGATGGCCCGCGTAATTTGATCACTTCATCTTGCGCGAGGTGAATGCTGAGTGCGCAAACGTCCGGCTGAATCGGCAGCTCGCGGCCATTACGCGCAATTAAGCACACCAGCGTGATCGATTTCGGCCGACCATAGTCAAACAATTCATTCATTGCCGCACGAATCGTGCGGCCGGTATAGACAATATCGTCGACCAAAATGACATCGCGACCGTTAATGTCAATCGGGATATCGCTGGCGCGTTCATGGGGGTGGAGTCCGGCCTGAGCAAAATCATCACGATAGAAACTAATATTCAGCGCGCCCAGCGGGCTTTCGATATTTAACTGGGTATGCAGCCTTTGCGCCAACCATGCGCCGCCAGAGTAAATGCCGATCATTGCCGGCTGCGCAATCGCG
>JAYTAO010000367.1:0-8779 GCA_043737435.1 Rhodanobacteraceae bacterium
CATTTGGCAAGGCTATGGTTAGGCAATCGCTTAACAGTTCCGGCTCTAAAACTCGGCTTCCAAATTAAAATACTTAAAAGGGTTCAATGCCACTACGGACCAGTAAATTTCGGATAGCTCGATCACTAATGTTGTTTATGACTTAGCGGCGGCGCGGTTGGTAGAGGACTAAAAGGCAACGTAGATGCCTAGTCAAATCACTTTCTGCGCAATCGCCTTCAACACCGCGCGGGTGCGGTCGTTGCACTCAAGTTTGGCCATGATTTCCGAAACATAATTTTTGATTGTGCCTTCGGCCAGATGCAGTGCGGTGGCGATTTCCTTATTCGCATAGCCGCCCGCCATCAAGCGCAAAATTTCAATCTCACGGGTATTGAGCCCAAGTTCGGCGGCGCTTTTAGGCGCTTGCGGGGCAGGGCTGTCAAGGTTTGCGGTAGCTTTGGGTTCAAATAAGGTGCCGCCTTGACTCAAGGTTAGTATGGCTTCTAACAATATTTCGGGCGAGGTGTCTTTCAGCAAAAAACCCTGCGCCCCGGCTTTGCGTGCCTGCAAAAATAGACTTGGGTCTTCAAAAGTGGTCAACAGCAAAACCGGCGTGCTGATGCGTTTTTGCCGCAGCGCCGAGGTAAGCGCAATGCCACTCAATCCGGGCATGCGAATGTCAGAAATCACCACGTCAGGGCGGTCTGATTCGATGTGGCTTAACAGCGTTGCGGCATCACTGGTGCAGCGGATCAGCTCTATACCCGGCAGGCTTTTTAGCAGTGCCTCTAAGCCGGCACGAACCAAAGCTTGGTCGTCGACAAATACCACGCGAATTCGATTCACAGCGGTGTTTGCTCAAGCATGGGCAAATGTGCGGTTAAGCGTAAGCCGGGCGTCAGTTGTGTAATTTGAAAACTGCCACCGAGTGCGGCGAGACGCTCCGCCATACCGTTTAAACCATTGCCCCTTATGAGCTTCGGTGCGCCACTGCCGTTGTCTGAAACACTCAACACGAGCGCGCCGTCGTTTGAAGTTTGCGCACTAGCGTCAAAGTGTGTCAGCGCAATTTCAACTTCCGTAGCGTTGCTGTGACGCGCGGCATTGGTCAAACCCTCCTGCGCCACCCGCAGCAGCGCGACCGCATAATCTAAATTCGGCACGCGCGTTTTGGGATCAATCACGACGCGAACTGCAGGCGTCTTCCAGCCGTTGCCAAGTTGTTTTAAAGCTTGGGCTAAATCGATGCCCTCGTGCTCCCGTAAAGTTGCCACCACGGCACGAATGTCGCTGAGTAATTCGTCCGCCAATGTTTGACAAAGCGCGCGTTCCGATGCTGCCAGTGCGCCTGTGTCGCCGCGCCCACGCAGGGTTAACTTCAACGCCGTCAGCTTGTGGCCGCACACATCATGCAGCTCCCGCGACAGACTTAATCGTTCTTGCGCACGCGCGCTTTCGCTCAGCAGCGCACGTGTGGAGATCAGTTCCGCATTGATGCTGAGCAGTTCCTGGTTCGCAGTTTCAACTGCACGGCTGGAAGACACCATCATATTGCCGAAAATTTGAAAGCCCAAGTACGCAGAAAATCCGCTCAAAGCCCACAGCGGCGGCTGTTCATGCAGCAGTCGAAACAGCAATACGGCGTTCAAAATTGCGATGACGGTCCAAAATTGACGTTCGGGTAATTTCTCGAATAGCTTCACACCGCCAATGACTAAAAGCGCTGGCGTGACGCCGAAACCACCCAAATAAACCGCAATCGCGCTAGATACTGAAATGACAATCAATGGCGCTGACCAGCCCAGTTGTTTACTCCGATTTTCTAGCAAGAACGCCACGATAAAAGCTAGCGCAGCAAGCAGAAACACGATTCGATTCGTGCCTTTGAGCTGGAAAAATTCGCTCAGCACAATCGCGCCCCAAGTGATGACCGCAGACAAAGTCAGCAGGGATTCTTTGAGTAGGTTTGGGCTGGGCACAGCGATTTTTGCCATGGCGACAGAATCCTTGGGTATGCCGCGCAAGTCAAGCGCAGCGGCTGTGAAAGTGACTTCGGTCACCTGCTTAGCATGACCATTGCGTATTCCTGAGCAGGCTTGCTAGCAGCAGACTCTGTGCACCGGCCAAGCAAAACTAGGCCGCCCTTATCTGCCCTAAGGAATTCATATGCGTACTAAAACTACATTGATCGTTGCTGCATGCGTAGCTGCTGGCTTTGCCTATACAAGACAAGCCTGCGCCGCCACATTGACGGTAAAAATTACCGGGATTTCTGAAGCCGTGGGAAACATGGCGGTGCGATTAGTCGCTAGTCAAGACGCTTACGACGGCAAGGCAAAAGCCAGTGCCGCACAAATGTTGCCCGTCGCTTCGACCGAGCCAATGACGCTGACTTTTCCTGATCTAGTACCCGGCACTTATGCGGTGTTGGTGATGCAAGACGAAAATGGTAACGGCAAATTAGACAGCAATATTTTGGGTGTTCCCAAAGAAGGTTATGGTTTTTCCAACAACCCAAACGTGATGCGCAAACCGTATTTCGATGAAGCCAAATTTGAAGTCACCGCCGCCGGTAAAGCGATTGAGATCGAGATTTTGTAGACGCTGATTCTAAAACCACTAAATTTGAGGAGTGCGCCGTGCTGCGTCGAAACGTGTTGGAATTATTGGGCGGATTATCCATGGGTGCGCTTGCGCGCCCGCTGCTCGCCAAGGCTTCTACTACAGACAAGGCGGATGCGCTCAGCAAGGCGGCGCGCCGCTTTGCTGAGGCGCGCAAAACCCATCCGTTTCTGGCGAGTTGGGAAAGTGTTGCGCAGGGCGGTACCGCCAAGGTTTCGGCGGCGCTTTCCGGGCGTTGGCCAAAAGCGTTGCGCGGCAATTTACTGCGCAATGGCCCAGGGATGTTTGATCGCGGTGGGCAGCGCTATCAGCATTGGTTTGATGGTGATGGCTTGCTGCAATCCTGGCAAATTGGCGCGGCCGGCATTACGCACCAATCGCGGTTCGTAAACACCGAAAAATTTGCGCGTGAAAGCCGTTCCGGTCGGTTCGAAGTGATGGCGGCTGGCACCACAATCCCGAACGCGCGGGCGATCAGCGGCCCAGATGATCTCAACACCGCGAACACCTCCGTCATGCAAGTTGGTGGCAAAACCTACGCACTGTGGGAGGCCGGCAGCGCCTATGAAATCGATCCAGATTCGCTCGCAACGATAGGCACCAAAACTTGGCGTGCAGATTTGGAGGGCGTGGCATTTTCCGCGCATCCGCTATGCGAAAAAGATGGCTCAATTTGGAATTTCGGCCTGTTTGATTCCAAATTAATCGTCTACCAAATCGGCAGCGATGGCGTACTCAAACAAGCACAGCTGCTGCAGTTGCCACGCGGCGGCTACATGCACAGTTTCAGTGCCAGCGGGTCTAAGCTGGTGTTTGTAATCGCGCCCCTGCTGCCGGTGCGCGAAGATGGTAGCTTTTTTGAGCGTCTGGGCTGGAAGCCAGAACTGGGTAGTCTAATGGTGGTCGTACCCAAATCAGAGTTGAGCCAGGTGCGCTTTGCGGAGTTTGACTCGGGTGCGGCGTATCACTATGTTGATGCTTGGGATGAAGCTGATGGCACGCTAGCTCTGCGCGCGTGCTGGTATGGCGCAACTTCCGATTTCGCTTCGCCTTTTGCTGAATACGTCCAAGGCTACACACAGCTGCTTGCGCCAGATGGTTTGGACTTAGTCGAAATTCGTCTCGCTCCTGGTGCCAAACGTGCCGAGTTACAGAAACTGGGCGTCGGTCGCGTCGAATTTCCCATGCCGACTCAGCTCATGCAGAAGTCCGCCAATATCTATTTGCAGGGCCATGCAAATCATCCGACTGGCGGGCTTTCTGGGATTCTAAGTTTGGAAAAGTCTGGAAAAGCGCTCGGCCATTTTGATTTCGGTGATGACTTCGTTTTGGAGGAGCAGCTTTACGTTCGCACGGATGAAAAGCGCTACACGCTGGGCACGGTGTTCAACGCGAAAAAGGCGCGCACCGGGATTGTACTGATGGATTTAGACCGTTTGGACGAAGGCCCGCTCGCGCAAGCGTGGCTTGAGCGCGCGCTGCCACTGGGATTTCATGGCAAATTTTTGTCGACATAAACTTGCTAGGAGCAAAACAAATTTGCGCCAATGCTTCGCGCTAAATTGCAGATAGCCCGCTATCCTTTGCTGGCGCTTTCGCATCTGCACGCAAGGGAAAATAGCTTATGGCCACCGACACTAAATTCAGCGACATTCAACCGCCGCCTTTTCCAACAACCTCAGAGCGCGCCAGAGACTTTCAAATTCGGCGTGACTGTCTGTCTACAACCCGATTTGTTGATTTGGCGCTGCCAGTGCCGACTGATTTAGCGCCCGGTGAGCTGCTGTTACGGATATCGAGTGTGGCACTGACCGCCAACAACATCACTTACGCGGTGTTGGGCGAGCGCATGAGCTATTGGAAGTTTTTCCCCATTCCCCCAACTCACGATGATGCCGAGTGGGGCAGGTTGCCTGTTTGGGGCTTTGCCGATGTGCTCCATTCCGCGCACCCGGAAATTTCTGTAGGGGAGCGGATTTATGGCTATTTGCCGTTAAGCACCCACTTCAAAATGTTGGCGGATCGAGTTTCGGCCAAAGGTTTCATCGATGCCAGCCCGCACCGAGCGGCGCTGCCAGCGGTTTACCAGCAGTATCGACGTTGTGCCGCAGATCAAAATTATGCGCCGGAGCGGGAAGCGCTTCAGGCGATACTGTTGCCGCTTTTGTTCACCGCATTTTTGCTGTGTGATGAAATTGCTGCGCGCATCCCCGCCGGTAAATGCATGGTGCTACTGACTTCGGCATCCTCGAAAACCGCACTGGCGACTGCATTTTTATTGCGCGCGCTGCGCCCGGCTGGGTGTGAAATCATCGCCTTGACTTCCGCGAAACACAGGGAATTTGTGCGTGACCGGGGCTGCTTTGACCGAGTTTTAGAATATCCAGAGGTGGAAAGTTTGGACCCGAACCAATCGGCGATAGCGGTTGATTTCAGCGGTAATTTGGCGCTGATGGCGCGAATTCACAAGCACTGCCAGGGATTGCAGCACAGCTTAAGAATTGGCGTAACGCACTGGCATGAAGCGGCTGGCACGGGCGGTGAAAAGACTGCGTCACTCGGGCCAAAACCGGAGTTATTTTTTGCCCCAGAATACGCACGAAATCGTGTGGTGCAATGGGGCGCTGCTGAATTTGAGCGCCGCACTGCTGAGGCGTGGATGGCGATGTTGCACTGGGCGGAAAGCTGGCTGATGGTGCGTACCGATATCGGCGAGGCGGCTATTGCCGATGCCTATTTGGCCGCACTCAATGGTGTTAGCCCGGCGGATGTGGGGCAGATGTTGGCCTATTGAGATTCGTTAATAACCAAACTAACTGGCTGGCGCCATTTGCAGGAAGCTTAGCCATTTTGCCTGAGCGATTCTGCCTGTCGCTAATTTACGAAGTGCAAAAATCTGCGCTATTGCAACGCAGCATTACAATTGTAATTTTTCTTGTTACTGTGACGGCGCGCTCAAGGGGAGGGAAGTTCCTTCGGCGTTTTGCGGGGGCATATCGCACACGTTTTATTCGGGCTAGATGGAAAAAAGGCCCGCCGAAACTTGTGCGTTTTGCTTTTTGTTGTTGAAAACTATTTTGTTGAAACCAAATCGTTGAATACCAAAAACGCGCCGCTGTCGCGGCTGACCACTACTTTTTCGAGAGAATTAAATTCGTGACGAGTTCAATATTTCATGCAAAAAACTTACTAGCACTTTCACCATTGGTGTTAGCAATTGCAGCTTCATCGGCAGCCGCCGCCACACGCACTGATTTGCATCAACTCGACGTGCAACGTGTCAATGCTTTTTATCGCACCGCAACCGAAGGTGTGGGCAGTGCCGCCTCGGCGCTGGCGCGGCACGGTGAATTGCTTGGGCTGGAAAAAGATTCCAGCCTGCAGCAATTGACATCACGGCAGGACAAAGATGGCAGCATGAATTATCGGTATCAGCAGTCGTTTCGCGGGCTTCCAGTTTGGGGCGAACACGTCGTCGTCAGCGATGACGCCGATGGCGAAGCAAAAGTTCTGTTCGGACGTTTAGTAAGCAATATCGCCGATGACATCCCGGAGGGTACGACCGCAGCAATTTCTGCGAAAGCCGCCTCGGCAGGTGCAAAAGCGGTCAGCTTAGGTAAGCGCGAAGCTTCGATGGTGATCGAGCGCGAAACTAATCAACTCATGATTTTTGTCGATGACAACAATGTTGCGCACTTAAGCTATGTGGTGTCTTTTTTTGCCGATAGCGCCAAAGGCGGCACGCCTACGCGCCCTTTCGTAATCATTGACGCTTTGGACGGCTCGGTGCTGAAGCAGTGGGAAGGTTTGGCGCATGCCACCGTCGGCACAGGCCCTGGCGGCAATAGCAAAACTGGGCAATATGAGTGGGGCTCTGGCGGCAAATACGGTTTCCTTGATGTAACGCAATCCGGCACAAGCTGCAGCATGAACAACAGTGACGTTAAAACCGTGAATTTGAACGGTGCCACCACAGGGTCCACCGCATGGTCTTATGTTTGCCCACGCAACACCACGAAAGCCATCAACGGTGCCTTTGCGCCATTGAATGACGCGCATTATTTCGGCGGCGTGATTCAAGGCATGTATCGAGCCTACGTGGGCCGCGCGGCTTTGACTTTCCAATTGGTCATGCGCACCCACTACAGCAGCAACTATGAAAATGCGTTCTGGGACGGCTCGCAAATGTCATTTGGTGATGGCGCTAACACCTTCTATCCGCTGGTCAGCGTGGATGTTGCTGGCCATGAAGTGTCACACGGCTTTACCGAGCAAAATTCCAACCTGACTTATTCGGGTCAATCCGGCGGCATGAATGAAGCCTTCTCCGATATGGGTGGGGAAGCCACTGAATTTTTTTGGAAAGGCAGCAACGATTTCCTAGTAGGCCCAGAAATTTTCAAAGGTGCTGGCTCATTGCGTTACATGAACAACCCGCCCTTGGATGGCAGGTCTATTGACAACGCCGCCAATTTTACCAGCTCGCTTGATGTGCATTTGTCCTCAGGTGTTTACAACAAAGCGTTCTATTTGTTGGCAACGAAGCCAGGCTGGACCACACCAAATGCGTTTAAAGCGTTTGCTCGTGCCAACGATTTGTATTGGACTCCAAGCAGCACTTTTAACACCGGCGCTTGCGGCGTTGAAACCGCTGCGACCGACCTTGGCTATATCAAAGCCGACGTCACTGCCGCCTTTGCGTCAGTTGGCGTTTCCTGCGCTACCACCACACCGCCAACGACCGGCGGCGCGTTGACCAATGGCGTTGCTAAAACCGGAGTTGCGGCCGCAACGGGTGCCACAGTTGACTACACCTTAGTCGTACCAGCGGGCGCAAGCGCGCTGAAGTTCGTCATGGCCGGCGGCACGGGTGATGCTGATATGTATGTGAAGTTTGGCTCTGCGCCAACCGACACGGTTTATGACTGCCGCCCTTATGCCTCGGGCAACGCAGAAACCTGCACCATCGCAACCGCACAAGCCGGTACCTACTACGTGCGTTTGAAAGCTTATGCGGCATTCTCCGGCGTCAGCTTAACCGCCAGCTATTCCACCACAGGCACCACGCCTGGCCCGGTGTTTAACAATAATGTCGTCACCGCAATTCCTGATAACAACACCACCGGCATTAGCAGTGCAATCGTGGTATCCGGTGTGGTTGGCGCAGCATCGGCTACGCTGAAAGTGCCAGTCAACATCACCCACACCTATCAAGGTGATTTAACGGTGGAATTGATTGCGCCCAACGGCACTATATTCAGCCTGTGGAATCTTACTGGCGGCAGCGCCGACAACATTAACCAAACTTTCACCGTCAACGCATCCGCAATTACCGCACCGAATGGCACGTGGACTTTGCGTGTTAAAGACTTGGCAGCCGCCGATGTAGGTAATCGCAATAGCTGGGGTTTACAGTTCTAATTTAAGACTGGTGTGCGCTTAAGCTAAGCGCACACCAGTTTTAGTTAAGCCGAATTCTCAAAACAAAAAAGCCTCCAACGCAAGCTGGGGGCTTTTTTTTTGCAAATCAACACTGCGCTGGAACGTACAGTTTATGGTGTTGCGACGTTTTTTTAGCGATCAATACGCAATCGTGACGCTTTTCGCCTCGGTGAAAAAGCGCATCGCATCCTGACCGCCTTCGCGGCCTAAGCCGGAGCTTTTTACGCCGCCAAATGGCACGCGCAAATCGCGCTGCATCCAGGTGTTTACCCAAACCAAACCCGCATCTAATTTCACCGCCATGCGATGTGCGCGTTGCACATCCTGAGTAAACAACGCACAGGCCAAGCCATAAATTGTGTTGTTTGCATAAAGCAGCGCGGACTCCTCATTATCAAAGGCAATCAAGGTGGCAAAGGGTCCGAAAATCTCTTCCTGATTGGTGCTGCATTCGTTCGGTAGTTGATCGAAAACTGTGGGCCCGAGAAAATAGCCGTCTTCACAGCGGTCAATCAGGCGCACACGTTCGCCACCGAGTAATAAGCGCCCGCCTTCCTCGTGGGCCCTAGCGATGGCGCCTAGTACTTTGTTCAAATGTTGGGCCGAAACCAAAGCACCGAAGCGTGTGGACTCCAAGGCGGGGTCGGCCGGAATGAGCTTTGCTGCCTCAGCTAAAAATGCCTCACGAAATTTCGGCAGCAAGGATTTCTCGACCAAAATGCGCGACCCGCAC
>JAYTAO010000368.1:0-3565 GCA_043737435.1 Rhodanobacteraceae bacterium
CTGCCTAGAACACGAAGGTTTTGCCTACACCAAAGCCCTCGCGTGGTGGCGCAAGCGTGCAATTCGCGCAGACATTAAAGCGCCCACGCTGATTGATGAAGCGCTTGACAAAGCAGGCGCAGGCGAACTCAAAACACCGCTGCGCATCTTGTTGCGCACGGGCCAAAAATACCCGGAGATTATTGATTATGAATTTGAATCAAGCGCCCTTAACAGCCCGCGAAGTAATGCAAATGAGGTTCGATTTGCAGCAAGTGATCGACCAACTCAAGCAAGTGCCCATGACCACACCCTGCGCGGAATGCACGCACTTTTGGCACGCCTCAAGCCGCTGCAACAGGCACCAAGCGCAAGTGCCGAGTGAATTTCAGTCTAAAGGTTGCGATCAATTTGAGCTGTCGGAAATCCCTTTTTAAGCAATTTTAGGAGTGTTATGAACGACAAATATAAACACCGAACACCCGCGCCTTGGACTGCATACGACCGCGGCATAGGCTGGGAAATTCACGACGCAACCGGCGCACCGATTAACAGCGGATTTCGCGACACTTTCAGCCGCGCCGATGCTGAGCTATGTGCGGCCGCGCCGGAATTGCTTGCCGAAAACGAGCGCTTGCGCAATCGCGTTGCAGAGCTTGAGCAGCTTGCGACGGATGCGTATTTGCAGTTCGATGGCGCGGCTATTGCGCGGTTACGGGCGCGCGTTGCTAGCCTCGAAGCGGGCTATCGCGAGGCTGTAGACGACATGCAAGACGCATGCAGCGCGTCTAGCCCACGCGACCAAGAGCGATACCAATTGCAGACGGAGGTTGACGCGCACAGGGCGGTGTTAAGTGGCGTTATTGAGTCGGTCGCAGGATACAAGGCCTATTTGCCGCAGCAGCAGATAGATGGTGGGCAGTCGTGAGCGCGGCCGACTATTACGGCATAACAGCCGCCGCCGCCGAACACGGTTGCGACTACGCAGCGGCTCAGCGCCATCTAATAAAAATGGTCGAAACCGGGGCCGCTACGTGGTGGCCCGAAAGGGTTTTGATTGCGGTTAATCGTGGTGAGCAAGGGCAGCTGGATTTAGGCAAAGGAGCTTGAAATGATGATTCTAGACCGCGAAAAAATGGGTTACTTAAGCGATTTGCTGAGCTTTTTTGTGACTACAGACAGCAGACAACACACTGACAAGCATTTGGCGGAAGCGCAGAAATTAGCCCGCGAACTTTTCCCGCCGATGGCTAAGCCGCTGGTGTGGGTGCACGGCTCTAGCGGCCCGTATTCGGTATTTTATGACTATGCCGATAAAGTGTGGTCGGCTGGGTATAGAACCCATTGGATGTCGAATTTTGCAAGCATTACCGAAGCGGAAGCCGGTTGTGAGTCCCACCACCAGTCGCGATTTTTGGAGCAATTAGCATGAGCGAAGAACGTGATTTAACAGAGCAAGCAGCTGAAATAATTACTGCGGCGGGATGGTATTCGCACGGCGATGCGCAATGGACTAATTTGCGTGATGCGCTGCCAAAATTGCGCGAGCTTTTCCCGGTCAGGGCTAAGCCGCTGGCGTGGGCTGTCAACGAATTTGATCCACTCGAGCGAATCGCGGGCGAATACAGCGTTGATTTGTGCGGCCCGTTGCTTTTTTGGGCGTGCTGGCGGGGTATGAATTTGAACCGATTTGAAAGCTCGGCCGAAGCTAAAGCCGCGTGCGAGGCTCACAATCAGGCGCGATTTTTGGAGATGGTGGCATGACGGCTAAACAAGTGATAGAGCTTTGCCTGGCCGCGCTGGGTGAGGAATTGACGGCGTGGGATATTGACCCGCCGCTAGATCATGTATTGCGCGCGCATGAAGCGTGCGGAAAATGGCTTGAGGATGATAAAAACACATGACCGACAAACTCCAAAAATGGCGCATCAAGGCCTATTTGCTGGGCGGCTATGTCCTGCGCTCGCCCAACGGCAATATAGTGCGGGATTGGCCGTATCCGTGTCGCTTTGAATCAGTGCGCGCGGCGTGCGCCGCGATTAAAGCGCTAGATGGCGATCCGTATTACTGCGAAGTGAATCACGGTGTCGGGGGTGTGGGGTGACCGACTTAAACCTGTCCGGCAAAGACTACTTTTCGGCATTGGAAGCCGCGCACTATTGCTGCATATCAGAAAGCAATTTTGCCGAAACCGTGGCAAAAACGGTGGCGGCTCGCAACGTTGCAGGGCGTAAGATTTACGCCCGAATTGATTTAGCAAAATTTATTGAAGGGTGCCCAGAATGGCAACGATCAAACAGCGCAAGCGCGGCGGAAATTGGCAACTTCATTGGGTCGAGAACGGGCAGCAGTTCCGGCGCTCGCTACTCACCGCAGACCGTGCAACCGCCGAACGGTACAGGCTCGCCAAGGCTGCCGAACTTGCAACCGGTACGCGCATTATCGCGCGTGCGCCAACCCTAGATGACTTTTTGGAGCGCTATCTAGTGTGGTACGCAACCAGTCACCCGACCGCAGCCAAGGCGCGTTCAGCGTTGAAGCCGTGGCGCGCTCAGTTTGGGCGCGTGCAAATCGACGCGTTGAAGCCGCTGATACTGGAAGAATTTGCCGCGCTACGCCTGCGCACGCTCGCACCCGAAACCGTGGGCAAAGAGCTGCGAACGATGAAGGCGGCAATGGTGCGCGCGGTCAAGTGGGGCGAATCGGACGTTAATCCGTTTGCCCACATTGACGCACCACGCGGAGTATTGGACGCAGCTGTCGAGTGGTACGAGGCGCATCATTTAGCCAAGCTCTACGCCGCGAACACTGACCGGGCGCACTTGTGGCGATTCCTGGCGAATACCGGCCTGCGACGTGCCGAAGCGCTCAAAGCAAGGCGAAGCGATATTCACGCGCATTCGGTCATCGGCTCGGTGCGCGCTGAGCAAATCTTGCGCGTTGAATCGACGGAAGCGGGGCGCACGAAATCCGGCCGGTGGCGCGAAGTCCCGCTGAATGATGCGGCTGTTGAGTGCCTGGCTAAAATGGGCGCTGTCCGATTGTTCCCTGGCGTGCATATGGACACGCTGAGCAAGATGTTTTCGCGCGATGCCAAGCGCGCGGGCGTCGGTGGCAGCATCCACAAATTACGGCATACGTTCTGTTCGCATCTGGTGCTCGCTGAAGTGCCGTTGCGCGTGGTGCAGGTATTGGCTGGGCATTCGTCGATCACGGTCACTGAGCGCTATTCGCATCTAGCGCCAGCTTCAAAACTTGATGCGGTTAAGAGGATGGCATTGTGATTATAAAATTCAAAAAGCTAACGAAAATATGCACCAACGTTTTTCAAGATGGTGTTGCCGTGGCTTACATAAGCCCGTCCAGGGTCAGCTACACGCCGCGTCAAAACTTGCACGTCCTGACGATTGGAAGCAACGGGTATACGTTGCACATCGCCTGTCGCACCAAGCGCCATGCGAAAATAGTTGCTTTGCGGCGCTTGCTTGAAATGGCGACTTCGATGTGCAAAAAACACGGCGTTTTTGCTCAGAAAAACCTAGAATCGGTACATTTTGCTGCACACGCCCATGCATAACCTTACTGA
>JAYTAO010000369.1:0-3562 GCA_043737435.1 Rhodanobacteraceae bacterium
AGGCTGTTTTTCCGGTTTCGCTTCGGGAGTCAACCACGATGGCGAGGGCGTAGCGGCCAAGGTCAGCATGACGCAGTACAAGTTCTCCTTGATTGGGGACAAGCGTTTCAATTTGTTCGTCAACGTGAAATCCAACTGATTCAAGAGCTTCGATTACGTGATCACGGACGTAGCTAGCGTTGGCTGAATTTAATTGTTCTTGGAGCTCCCGCTCCAATAGGTCGAGTTGTTTCCCATCAATCGGCGAGTCACCTGCATCCAGACGCCTCAATGTGCAAATATGTTGTAGGCTGGTTGCATTATCGAGGCCGCGAAAACGATCAATTAGGCCTGATAGTCGGTGTCGCTGCAGCTTTCGCTCCGCCAGTTGCTCGTTGCATCGCATCACGATGGAATTCACCTGCGCTTCCATTAGTGCTGCTTGCGCGTCACTTTCACAGATCAAAATCCGACTGACCACTGCCTTTAAGTGCTCAAATTCATTGGGTTGGATCGGGCCCTGTAAGCCTGCAATTACACGGGTGACAAACGCTGCCCGCATCGAAATGGACTCGTCTCGGTAACTAGC
Organism: Rhodanobacteraceae bacterium; assembly: GCA_043737435.1. GTDB lineage: Bacteria > Pseudomonadota > Gammaproteobacteria > Xanthomonadales > SZUA-5 > JANNYA01. Next base: position 569 of record JAYTAO010000369.1, read on the forward strand.
AACGTCAATCTCACAGTACGATGCCGCGATAACCTGGGGTTTGTGGGGCATCGATTGCATAATAAGGCGAACCGTAGAAGCGGAGCGTTCCGCGCCTTCGAGTTGATTGAATATGGATTTTTGATGTTCGATGGCATCGCTCATCTGACTCAAATATCGCGATTGCTCCTCGACATTGCAATGCGCTATCGGTCGCGCCGGTAGACTACCAGCACGACCATTCATGCCCTGAATCTTTACAGCGATTTCCGCAAATCTGGATTCCAACATCCCTGCACGTGACCATCCAGCATCAAGTTGCTGGCTTCTAAGCCTGTGATTCGCAAGCACTTCGTATTCGCTGCACTTCGGGCCGCTCATTGGCTTCCAATCATTCGTATTTGGAGTGCGAAGTCTCTAGTGACATTTGATTTCAACCTGGCGCCAAGCGAGGTTTCAGCATCGCGTAACTTTGGCGCACTTTCTAATTGAAGGCGAGCAACGATGAGCTTGTTTGATGCGGTATCGAAGGTAAAATCCCAGGCAGCGTCGATGACGCCTTGGATGGCATTTGCCACGTCTTTGTTTTACATCATTAGCGCGGATGGAAAGTTTGAGGACGTCGAGGTGGCGTATCTCGTTACCGCGCTTGGAGGCGAAAGCAAGGATGATGAAATTCAAATATCCGCCGAGCGGCGAAAGACGCTTGAAGACGCACTTAAGTACGGTCGCTCCAACACGGTCGAATCTTTCCTAGTTGAAGCAGCTGGCACGCTCAACAGGGATCAAAAATTGTGCGTGCTGTTGAATATGATCGATTGCGCGCTTAGTAGCGGCGAGATTGGGCAAGAAGAAATTGCCGTTATTATGAGATTTAAATCGGCATTCTCAATTCCTGAGGCGGAGCTAAAACCGATGATTGATATTTTGGCGCTTAAGAATAAGAAAGAGGTATTGGGTTGATATGTCCAAGCTCTTTTCCAAGTCAAGCAAGCCCAAAATTTCAGAGGTCAACGTCGCAAGCTCAAGCGTTGCGCACACCTCCGATGTTGTCAAATTATTTCAGGCGTTTGACACTGAAGTGTGCGCTGTTCTTGCAAAAGCAGCGAACTTCGCGAAAATAGAGTGGGATAAAGCGTCAAATGATCAAGTGCAAGAAAAACAAAATGCTAGAAAAAAGTTTGATCTTTTTTGGCAGCATAGCGACGTCGCGGGGTGCGTGACGCTTTTACAGGGTCGAAAAGTATTTGGGCTGGATAGTCACGAAAAAATCTCGGTAAGTGCAAGGGCAATTGAGGCAGAGCTATCGAAATTTGAATTACCACAGCTTGAGCGTGACCGCATGGCCGCCAGTTTAAGTGTCGAAAACTTGTCCATTGCGGCGAGAAAAACAGACAATAAGCCTGAAGGGTTTGGCCCTGTCGCAAAAGCACTTTTGTTTGGGCTCCCAGTATTTTCTTTAGGATTTTTCTTGTCGAAAGTCCTGAATTCAGAGCCATTTTTTTGGGCAGGCGTCGTTGGCGGGATAGCTTTTTTTTGCATGCCTTTCGTTGGAACAAACTCGTCATTTGACTTGATTGGTTTGCAGAACAAAAACTTAGTTGCCGCGTTAACGGATCTGCTGGCTTACGATACGGCGATCTTTAGAAAGCGGGAGCGTCAAGCTGATCTTACGCTCGCGACAACGCATCAGCGCGTTACTCAGATTTGGGCACAAGTTGTGGAGTCAGCAAGTCTGCGCACAATCACGCTAAATCAAGCCGCCTCAGAGGCCATGCGGCGCGCGGAGCAGATTATTCGCGACCCAAAAATTCAACCTGAAACTCCCGGTTTTCCAAAAGAGCTAATGCTGGGAACTGTTGCATTGCGCGCTCAAGTATCGTCGCCCGCGATAGCGGCGATGGAATTCGATGGCAAAACCAGCGCGGGGGCGGTGCCGTTGACGGGGTTAAAACTTGATTTGCCGCTAGTACTGCCATTGCTTCAAGCCGAGTCAATTTTACTCGAGCACAATACAGCGGCTGGGCGCAAGCAATCAGCGGCATTGGCAGAGTTGATCACGGCAACAGTACTGCACCTGACTCCGCCAAGTCGGGCTCGCCTGATTTTGTTCGACCCGATGAATTTGGGCGGATCACTCGCCCCGTTCGTATCCTTGCGCGACTACGATCCGCGCTTGATTGATCAACAAGCCTGGACAAGCCCTTCACAAATAGAACGCGCCCTGGAGCGTTTGGTCAATCACTTAAGTGACGTGACGCAGGACAAATTACGTTCTGCTCCAACGTTTGAGGACTACAACGACGCGGTTTCCGCCCCCGAGCCTTATCGGCTTCTGGTTGCACTGGATATTCCCGAAGGTTTAACCGAAGGCGGTGCGCGCTCACTCAGCCAAGTTATGGAACAAGGCGAGCGCTGCGGTGTTTATGCGTGCTTGACTGTGGACACGTCAAAGCGATTCCCTGGCAATGTAGCACTTTCGGGAATGGAAGCCTCGGCGACGGTTCTTGCTGAAATAGACGGTGTCTGGCATGTGCCCGCGTGGCCCAAACCGCAATACGCAGCGATGGAGGTCATCCCAGCGCATTCGATGGCGCGTGAGTGGATTGACGCTATTGTCAAAAGAGTTGGTGCAGCGGCGGTGAACGTTGATGACAGCGTTGTTGCGTTCTCGCGAATGCTGACCAAATTCGCCGATCAGCGCATTGATAAGGCCGAAAATCGCAACAGTTCCACCCATGGGCTGGTAATTCCAATCGGCGAGTCTGGGACGCGGGTGCAGGCGATTTCTCTGAATAATGAGTCGCCTCACGCCATTTTAATCGGTCAGACAGGTTCTGGTAAAAGCAACCTTTTACACGTTCTGATTACTGCGGCAGCGGAGTTATACGCACCTGACGAACTTGAATTCTATTTGATGGACTTCAAGGACGGCACTGAGCTGAAGAGCTACGCGGCAGCTGGATTGCCACACGCCCGTACCGTTGGTCTTAAAACTGACCCGAAGTATGGCGT
>JAYTAO010000370.1:0-3558 GCA_043737435.1 Rhodanobacteraceae bacterium
GGTGACTGATTCAATCGGACGCGGCCAGGTGTAATTCAATCCAGGCATCAAAATTCGATCAAATTTGCCAAAGCGCAGCACCACGCCTTTTTCGCGTGCGCTGACAATATGAAAGGAATCCATCGCAGTCCACAGCACCGCTAGAATAATCACTAACGCAATTAAGACACCAAAGCCGCTGCTGCTCTCGCTTTCGGAGCCACCGGAACCGCCACTACGTTGACGCGGTTTGGCACCAAAAAGCGCGCCAAATTTATTTTTTAAGTCAATCAGCGCTTGCTCCAAATCCGGCGGGCCCGCCTTGCCACCCGGCTTAATGCCGGATGGCTTTCCCCGCGGATCATTCGAACCGCCTTTATCGCCGCCAGTACCATTTCCGCCGCTTCCGGGCTCATTCCACGCCATGTAATCACCTTTCAAAATAATTCCAAATATCGGTTTTGCGATGCTTGTTTTTACCAACTCAAAAAATTTAGCGACTGCTTTTATCCATCAAACTTAAATATTATCGACCGTTTGCGCGACTGCGCTGCCATTTACCACATAAGTTTCATTCCCAGCATTTGCCCAATGCCCACGCGATGCCGGCAACAAACTAATTAATGCCTGTTTTAGCTCCGCCATACCGGCACCGGTGTGTGCCGACACCCAAACTCGAGGCCGGTCACCAGATTCAAAGTGGGGGCTTTGATCAATTAAATCAATCTTGTTCATCACCAACAGCTTTGGAATCGCCGACGCGCCAATTTCTTCCAATACTTTATCGACGTCTTGAATATGTTCCACCAACAGCGGATCCGCAGCATCAATCACGTGCAGCAAAAGCTGCGCTTCGCGCGCTTCAGTTAAAGTCGAGCGAAAAGCGGCGACCAGCTCGTGCGGCAAGTCACTGACAAAGCCAACGGTATCGGCGACCGTAATTTCGCCGTGTTCCGCCAAGAAAACTTTGCGCACCGTCGGGTCAAGCGTGGCGAAAAGCTGATCGGCGACGTGCACTTTGGACTTGGTCAGCGCGTTAAACAACGTACTTTTACCGGCGTTGGTGTAGCCGACCAGCGCTATTTGCGAAATCCCGCTGCTGCTGCGGCCCTTCCGCCCTTGCTCGCGCTGCTTGACCGCAACTTCTAGGCGATCAGCCAGGATATCCACGCGCTTGCTCAGCAAGCGTCGGTCCATTTCCAACTGCGTTTCCCCAGGGCCACGGTTGCCGATACCGCCGCGTTGACGCTCAAGGTGGGACCAACCGCGCACCAATCTCGTCGCCATATGACGCAGTTGCGCCAACTCAACCTCGAGTTTGCCCTCGTGGCTACGCGCGCGTTGGCTAAAAATATCCAAAATGAGGCTGGTGCGGTCTACCACGCGGCACTGTACATGCGCCTCTAAATTGCGTTCCTGCACTGGCGTGAGTTGGTGGTTGACCAAAACTAAAGAAAGCTCAAGTTCAGCCACTTTTTCCTTAATTTCGTCGGCTTTACCCGTGCCCACAAAAAAACGTGGGTTCGGTGTGTCCGAACGCGCCCAAAGCTCCGCCTTGATTTGCGCGCCTGCGGAAGCGGCAAGCTCGCGAAACTCCTGTGCCGCTTCAACTTCCCCGGCCCGACGCCTAGTTTGTACGATTAGCGCATTTTCTCCGGCCTGCTTGCGCTCAAACATTGCTGAGCTCACTCGTGTTCCAAATCGTCGACCGTCGCTTGATCGTTCGGGCCAATGCGCACATTGCGCGCAGGTACAACGGTTGAGATCGCGTGCTTATAAACCATCTGGCTTACTGTGTTTTTCAGCAGCACGACAAATTGATCAAAGGATTCGATCTGCCCCTGCAGCTTAATGCCATTGACTAGATAGATTGAGACCGGCACGTGTTCACGGCGCAGGGCATTTAAAAACGGGTCTTGCAATGATTGACTTTTAGACATAATCCTCTGCCCTGTTGTTGGTTTTTATTGGGCTTGCGTCTTAGACGCGTCTCAAATGGTAGCAGGGTTATATGTGTACGCGCTGCAGTTAAAACAAGGCGGAATGAGTAAGCAGGCGCATAACTGCCAAAAATTGGGGCCGCTGTTGCCTGTCTCATAGTCTGAGTGGAGTAGTGAAATCGCAACGACTGCTAGACTTTGAATGATAACCGCGACATTTCAGAGCGCGAAGATATCGCCTTGAAAAACCCCGGTGGACGACGCCGAAATTGCGCTTAATTGCCCAGAGATGCGTTTAAGTTTGGCGAGCATTTATCAGCGAATTGTGTTTGATTCGGTGGATCTGCAGGTGAGTTGATTCCGCAATCGGACACACACCGAATCATAATTTTGCTCCGAACTTTCCTGTAAACGCACCAGCCCAGGATCAGAGCGTATCCAGGTAATTTGGCGCTTGGCCAATTGCCGGGTGGCGGCAACGCCGCGCAAAAATAGCTCATTCGTATCGAATTCGCCCGATAAATACTGCCACGCTTGCCGATATCCGACAGCGCGCATTGAGGTGTGCTCAATGGTTAACTCGGGCCGCGCCATCAGCGTACGCACTTCGTCTAAAAATCCAACGTCCAGCATCTGTTGGAAACGCAGCGCAATTTTTTCATGCAAGCAAGCGCGATCTGGGTAGAGCGCAAATCGAAGCACGTTATCCGCTGCAGGCTTCCCGGTGCGCCAAGCAAGCTGTTGTGTACTTATTGGCACACCGGTTTGGCGAAACACTTCTAGAGCCCGCACGGTACGCTGCGGGTCATTCGGATGAATCCGCGCTGCTGCCGCTGGATCCACTTGCGCAAGCTCGGCGTGCAGCGCGCTTAAACCTCTGGATTCGAGCTCTTGCAGTAGCTCAGCGCGCAATGCTGGATCAGTCGTGGGTAAATCACTCAAGCCCTGGATGAGCGCACGAAAATACAGCATGGTGCCACCGACCAAGATTGGAATGCGTCCGCGCTCCTGGATTTCGGCGATGAGCACGTTCGCATCGGCCACGAACTTCGCGGCGCTGTAGCTTTCCTCCGGTTCAATTAAATCAATCAAATGATAATGACACCGCCGTAAAGTGTCGGCATCTGGCTTGGCGCTACCGATATCCATGCCGCGATAAACCAGGGCCGAATCGACGCTGATTAACTCAACATCAAAGTGCTCGGGCAATTTTTCGGCAAGGCTGGACTTGCCAGATGCCGTGGGACCGCAGAGGTGCAGAATCGGTATTCTGCTCACGCACCTGGGATCTTCAACACCGCCCCTGTTCGAACCGCATCGCTGCGCAAGCCGTTGACTTGGCGAATGCGTGCAATGCTGACGCTATGTCGAAAAGCGATATCGCTCAGCGTTTCACCACGCATGACGATGTGACGCTTCGGGTTTGCGTGCTGTGCTATCCAAGTACCTGGGGGTGGCGAGGCGTTAAAATAATTGCGCACGCCATCTAAAATTGCATCCGCCAAACGGCTACGGTATTGCGCACTGTTGAGATTCTTTTCCTCTTCAGGATTGGAGATAAAACCGGTCTCTATCAACATGGATGGCATATCTGGAGAGCGTAAAACCACGAAATTTGCCCGCTCAACGTAGCGTTTAT
>JAYTAO010000371.1:0-3555 GCA_043737435.1 Rhodanobacteraceae bacterium
AGCTTGGCGGAAGACGCTAGCCATTTAGCGCTCGGCACGCGCTTTTTTGATTTGGTTGAAGATGGGCGCATTGGTGACGTGTCGCCCCGGTCGGTGAACACGATCGGCGAGGCATTGCTGGATGCCAAACGCGATTTGTTGAAAAACGCGCCGGAATTTATTGAGTCGGTGTATTCGATCACGCTATTTGGTGATCCGGCGGCACCATTGCGCTAGTTATATTTTCGCCAAAGGCTAGCGATATTGAAATTTTTCGCGCGATTCGGGCAATGGCTCGAATCGCCGCTTTTTTGTACTCCAAACGCCACCGTTTTAAGCGCGGGAAATTTTTTGAGTCGATGGATCGCCGCAGTCTTGGCGGCCGAATATTGGGGAAGAACCTAATGCCTGTTGAGTTCTGGCCATTGGTAACTTTCCGCCTGTACAGCCGCTTCTAGCAACGCTTTCACCTTGCCCTGTTCGCGCGCGATGCGGGTGCCCAGCACTTGCGGAGCACTAAAGGGTTTTACCGTGGCGCTACCCAAATAGTTTGCGATGGCGCACGCGGGTTCGTTGTCCAAGGCATACAGCAAATAGGTTTCTTGCGGCTTCGGGGGCAGCAGCTTTAACAGCGGCGCCATACTGCTGGCGTAGTCCGAGCAGTATTTCATGGTCTGCAACTTAACTGGATCAGCGATTTGACTGGGCCAGTCTGCGCTGCTGAGTAATCGCATCGCGGTTTTCCCGGCATTCGCATCCGCTGCCAAAATCGCTTCGGCGTGCTGCGGTAGCAAAATTTGATGGCGTTGCCAAAGCAAAGCATTCATTGACTTTCGGTTTGCCGAGTAAACGAGTGACGCATGCAAGGTGCGCAATTGTTCCGTGCGCGCGGCCTTGGGGGTGGCAGCTGCAAAAATTTCGGCGAACAGCGCTGCGGCCTTATCATCTGCTAAGGAATACGCATATTGGAACCATTGGCTAGAAACGCCCTCGCGCATGCTCTGATTGCCTATTTCGCTGCGCTTTTGCGTCGAATCAAAAGTGCGCCGCGCTACATAGTATGACTTTGCTGATTGATAGATCGCTGCATCATCGCGCCCCAGCAGCTGGGAAAAGTCACCAGCCTCGGCAACACTTTGCAAGCGCGGCAAGTCCGCCTTCAGGCCCGCAGCCGCCAGCGCAAGAACTGCGTAGGGCTTGTCTGCTAGCGCCCAGCGGCGCAAAATTGGCGCGAACTGTGCCGCGTCGCTTCGATGTTGTGTTAAATACGAAGCGATTTCTGTGACTGGATTGCCGGCAAGCTCTAACGATAAACGCGTTTTGGTTTGATAGTCCAAGGAGTCCATAAACTGCGTTGCTTGCTCTAATTGACCGCTTTGCAGAATCGCTGTGAATAACTCAAAGCCAATCGATTGCAAATGGGAAATGCAGCTGCCGATATTACTAGCGCCCCCCAGTTTGTAGGTGCGGATCGCAAGCGCAGCCAAGTCCTTACGCCCTTCGCGTATCGACAAGGCATCGAATGCGGTCAGGCGTATCGTAGGGTCGGGGTGTGTAAGCGCTGCCTCTAATTGCTGTGGGCTGGCTAAATGCCAGAACCCTGCCAGTGCGCCTCGATCTAGCCCAAAGCTAGTGATGTTTTTTTGCGCCCACGCAGGTGCTGCGTTTACACCCGTTGTGTGTGGGTAGTTCGCAATTTTGCTCGACCAATCGGTGGCTAGTTTGGCATAGGGCATACGTATGTCAGCTAGGCCTTTAATGCCGCGTTCTTGGTTTAGCGCGGTTTTGCCCCGTGTGGAAAATTGTTCGGGAAACGCTGCATGCAGCACCGAAAAAGCATGGTCTGCGACCGTATGCGCCAGCGGTTCAACCCAAGCGGCATCGCTCAGCAAGGTTTCGACCGCCGCGCGTGCGCCTGGGCTGCCTAGATCTATGCGCATCAAAGCGGCGGCGCGAACTTGCGGGCTTGGGTCTTTCAACGCCACCGATAGCTGCGAGAAAGGCAAGTGTACGATCAGATTTTCTTTTGCCGGGATTGGCGCGTTTAACTCGCCCCACGCACTGGTGGGAACCGCCTGATCATTCGGTTTCGCGCAATATCCGTCGGCATTGCAAAGCCAGAATAATGCCCGCGCCCACGCCCGGGAATCTGTTTTCCAAAGTGTCATTTGCGCGATTTCACTAGGCTGCAAGCGAACCGAAGCGCCAAAGTCCTCGCAATCAGCGATCAAACACAGTCCTTTAGCTTCAACGTCCGCTAGCGATTCCAAATTGATCGGCATCGGCATCAACATCTCGGCAAAGCTCGCGTGCGCAAAGCTGAGCGCGAACAGCGCCGCCGCGAGTCTTTTATGGCGGCTGGGTTGCGCGTGGAATGCTCGCTTGGTCATAAAAAGTCCAATCAGATAGCGGGTAAGAAAAGCGTGTGACCAAGCTATCACGGCACAGTTCCGTGTCATCCGCCTGAGGGTGGTACGTAATTCGGCCTGAAGGCGGAGGCTCGGAAATCGGTGTGCGGCTGTATCTGTCCGCAAGCCAAGCTACACTTCGCGCCTACTAATTTTCACGAAATCTTGCCAATGTCGTTACCCAGTTATTTGTCCACCAGCCGCGGCGTAAACCGCGCGGAAGCCGTGGACGCGAATTTTCTCGCATTTTGTCGTCAATACCAAGGCGGCAAGATGCGACCCGCAGCGCATCAACTCGTGCCCGGAACTACGCTACAAATCGCTGATTTACTGGAACTTTTAGAATCACAATTGGTTTCCCGACATCTAGATCTTATGGCGCGCGTGTTGCGGGTGCAAAATAAGGTTTTCTACACCATCGGCAGCTCAGGGCACGAAGGCAATGCCATGGTGGCGCGTGCCGCACGCCATACGGATCCGGCATTTTTGCACTACCGCTCGGGTGGCTTTATGGCCGAGCGCTTTCGTAAACTTCCCGGCATGGATTCAATCATGGATTCCGCCTACAGTTTTGCCGCCTCCAGCTTAGACCCCGCCAGCGGTGGGCGACACAAAGTCTGGGGCTCTAAACCACTTTGGGTGTTGCCACAAACCTCCACAATAGCAAGTCATTTGCCGAAAGCCTATGGCACGGCGCTGGGTATTGAGTTAGCCAAGCGCTTAAGCCATAAACTGCCCATTCCCGACGACAGCATTTCAATTTGCTCCTTTGGTGATGCCAGTGCCAACCACTCGACTGCGCAAGGTGCCTTTAACGCGGCGCAGTGGACGGCCTACCAAGGTTTGAGCGCGCCATGCTTATTTGTCTGTGAAGACAACGGTATTGGTATTTCGGTGCGCTCGCCCAGCAATTGGATCGCCGCGAGTTTTAAAAACCGTACCGCGCTGGATTATTTTTATGCCGATGGCCTGGACTTGGGTACCGGTTATTCAGCGGTGCAGGCGGCGGTCAATCATTGCCGTGCCAGCCGTCGGCCGACTTTTTTGCACTTAAAAACTGTGCGGCTAATGGGCCACGCGGGCACGGACTTTGAAATCGAATATCGAGCGCTAGATGATGTTCTTGTGGGCGAAGCAGCCGATCAGATCTTGCAAAGCGCGGCACTTG
>JAYTAO010000372.1:0-8728 GCA_043737435.1 Rhodanobacteraceae bacterium
AATGCCGACTTAATTGTCGGCTTTTTTTTGCCTAAACGACGCGTGCGTTTGATGTCAGAATTTTTGGCCGTATTTCAGTAGCGATGAAGACTAACTCTTGATGCCCATATGAATGATTGGCCAACTAAAAACGGCTATTTGGTCGAATTCACCCAATGGCGGCCTGAGTTTGCGCAAGCCCAGGCTCAGGCTGACGCAATAGAACTCACACCTGCGCATTGGGAGCTGCTTAAATTTTTGCGCGCGTATTTCATAGAATTTGACATGGCCCCACCGATGCGGCTGTTGACCAAAGCCGTTGCAATGCGGCTGGGTGCAGAAAAGGGGAATAGCCTGTATCTTTACACGCTGTTTCCCGACGGACCGGCAAAGCAAGCCTGCCGTTATGCCGGTTTGCCCAAACCAACATCGTGTATTTAAAAATTAGCAACATGACCTTAATAAACTGAGTAAAACCATGTCTAACGTCGAAATTTACGCTACCGCTATCTGCCCGTACTGCATCGCTGCGAAAGCCTTGCTCGAACGCAAGGGTGTTAAGGAAATGAAAGTCATCCGAATCGATCTCGATGCCGCTCAGCGCGATCAAATGGTGCAGCGCAGCGGTGGGCGTAGAACGGTGCCACAGATTTTTATCAATAAAACGCATGTGGGCGGGCACGATGATTTGGTCGCGTTAGATCGAGCGGGTAAACTTGATCCGCTTTTAGCTAGTTAGCTTGGACGAGTTTTTAATGAAACTTAACGTCCCGTAAAAGAATTCAGTGTTTCACAATCTGCATTTTCTGGAGTTTCAATGCGTTTTTCCAAAATTATCGGTACTGGTAGCTATTTGCCCGAAAAAATTCTGACCAATGCTGACATGGAAAAAATTGTCGACACTTCCGATGAATGGATTCGCGACCGTACCGGAATAGAACAGCGCCACATGGCAGCTGATGGACAAACCACTGGAGATCTTGCTTACATCGCGGCATCACGCGCGTTGGAAGCCGCGGGTGTTGCGGCTAAAGACATCGATTTAATTGTCATTGGTACCACGACTCCAGATTTAATTTTCCCCTCGACTGCGACGCTAGTTCAGCACCGTCTAGGCGCTAACGGCTGTGGTGCGATGGACGTAAATGCAGCGTGCTCAGGTTTTATTTACGCGCTTTCGATAGCAGATAATTTCATCCGTGCTGGCAGCGCTAAACGTGCACTGGTTATTGGCGCGGAAACGCTGACGCGTATGCTCAACTGGGCAGATCGCACGACCTGTGTACTGTTTGCCGATGGTGCCGGTGCGGTGGTGTTAGAAGCCAGCGAAACGCCTGGGGTGCTTTCTACGCATATTCATGCAGATGGTGCCTATACAAACGCGCTTTTCAACCCGGTAGGTGTTTCCAAAGGTTTTAAAGAAGGTGAAATTAACCACGGTATTAAAGTGGTCATGCAGGGGCAGGAGGTGTTTAAAGTGGCAGTGCGAACCTTAGCCCGCGTGGTCGATGAAACGCTGGAGGCAAACGGCCTAAATAAAACTCAAATTGATTGGTTGGTACCGCACCAAGCCAATCTGCGCATTATTCAAGCTACAGCGCGACATTTAGATATGCCGATGGAAAAAGTGATTTTAACTGTGCAAAAGCACGGCAATACCTCCAGCGCGTCCGTTCCGCTTGCCTTAGATCACGGAATTCGAAGCGGACAAATCAAGCCTGGTCAAACGTTATTGATGGAGGCATTTGGCGGTGGATTTACTTGGGGATCAGCGCTAGTACGCATCTAGTTTGGATCATTCTAAGCTCGACAATGGAAATTAGCTCCGTTAAGCTTTGTTCTCCTTTCGTTCTGTATTACTTCAATGCCTGCACAGTCACCGATGGGCACAAAGCGCACAGCCAGTAATGGTAATTCTGAGCTTCAACTTGAAAAAGGACTGACGTCAAGCCAGCGCCAAGTTTTGAGCCACCTGCGCATGCGGGAAGCCAAAGGTCGTGCGCCGCCCTGTTTGGATGAGCTCTGCATCGAGCTCGGTTTAGCCTCGCGCGGTTCGTTACACAAACATATTCGAGCGTTAGTTCATACAGGCTTTGTTGCTGATCTCGGTGGCAAACAGCGTGGCGTGCGTTTAGCGAATGCCGCCCCGGCACCACGTGCAGTTGCGATTCCACTTTTAGGGCGTATTGCTGCAGGTGCCCCCAGCGATGCGGTCGCTGGATTTGAGCGTATTTTTGTGCCGCCTGAACTTTTAGGACGGGGTGACACGTATGCGCTGCGGGTGCGTGGAGACTCCATGCTTGAAGCAGGTATTTTAGATGGCGATGTCGTGTTGGTTGAAAAGCGTTCGTCTGCACGAAATAACGAAATTGTGGTGGCCTTGATTAATGGTGAGGAAACTACACTCAAACGTATTGAGCAAATCCCAGGACAAGTTCTGCTCCATCCAGAAAATGTACGATTTCAGACGCAGCGCTATCGCCCTGATCAAGTGGAAATTCAAGGTGTATTGGTTGGGTTAATGCGGCGTTACTAACGGGACTAACGTGGTTTCGCGCCTTTTTTCATGACGCGCGGGCATTGATTTTGCTTTGACTCCGCCGGTTTTATTTTCACAATAAACGCTTTTGAAAATGAATGATCGTTTCAAGTTCGCTAGAGCAAACGGTTAGGCTTCGTTATTGTTCGCAAAGCAGAAAATCTGTTACGCCAAGGTAGCAATATACTTAGATGATTAACTGCAAAGCATAAATGTCTGTGTAGCAATCGGCCTGGCCGAAATTGCGAAGCTAAAACAAGTCCCTAGGAATAATTTATGGTTCGCTCGTTGTTATTGGCACTCTTGGTACTCACCGGGCAGGCGATTTCGACCCACGCCCGCGCAATGCAATTGAAAATTGCCACCGTTGCGCCGGAAGGGCAGTACTTGAAAGAGATGCGCGCTGCAGGCGACGCCATCAAAACGCAAACCGCCGGCCGGGTGGAGTTTAAGTTTTTCCCAGGTGGCGTCATGGGTACGGATGCTGCGACGGTGTTGCGCAAAATAAAGCTTGGGCAACTGCAGGGAGGGGCGTTTTCAGCGGCCGAGTTGTCAAGTGTTAGCAATGATGGCTCGCTCTACGGAATGCCGTTTTTATTTGCTTCGAAAGAAGAATTTAATTTCGTTTTGGCTAAAACGCTGCCGCTAGTACAGGCGAGCTACGCCAAAGGCGGCATGGTGGTGCCAGGATTTTGTAGCGGAGGCTACGCTTATTTGTTGAGCACCAAGCCCCTTACTAGTATCGAAGATTTACGCGCGACCAAGGTTTGGTCCCCGGCCGGTGATCCAGTGGCGGAAGTCGGCTTTCGCTACACCGGGGCGTCGGTGGTCAAGCTCGCCATTGCTGATGTCTATCCCAGTTTGCAAACTGGGTTAATCGAAACCGTTGGCGGACCTTTGCCATTAATCATTGGGTTTCAGTGGCATACCAAACTGAAATATATGGCTGACGTCCCGCTGGCATTGACTACGGGTTCTTTGGCGTTCGACAAACGTGCCTTCGATAAAATCGCGGCCGCAGATCAAGTGATTGTAAATGTGGAAGTTGCGAAAGCTTTTGCGCGCTACAACGTAGTCAATTTTGATGATGCCGCAGCGCGCGCGGCGCTTTTAAAACAGGGTATTCAAGCTGCAAAGCCATCGCCGGAACAATTGAAAGCGTGGCAAGATATTGGCGTGAAAAGTTTGGCTGAAATGACGGAAAAAAAAGCGTTTAGCCCAGAAATTTTAGCTGCGGTGCTTGCCGCACGCGCCGAGTTCCGCGCGAAGTAACGCGCCCATTGTGTTCAAGCGCTTGCACCAATTGGAAGACGCTGTCTTAGCAAGCTTGGCGCTGCTGCTTGTTGGGCTGGCGGGCTTACAAATTGGGGCGCGTTGGCACGTGATTGCGCAGTTTTTACCTGACGGCGGCATTCCTTGGGCTGATTCGGTATTGAAATCCACGGTACTTTGGCTTGCGATGCTGGGTGCCTTGACGGCCGCACGTGATGATAAACACCTGGGTATGGATGCTTTGGTGCATGTGCTTTCGCCGAATGCAAAACGCGTGGTACGCACGCTTGCCTTTTTATTTGCCGGCGCGGTTTCTGGCTATGTCGCTTATTACGGATATGAGTTTGTGCTGTTGGAGCGTGAAAGCCCGTCTGATTCCAATAGTGTTATTCCAGGCTGGATCGTGGCAGCGATTTTTCCGATTGCTTTTTTAGGGATGTCACTACGCTTTTTTCTGCATGGGTACAAAGCGGCTCGCGGTAATTCATCCTTCTCTGAATCCAATGCGGTCACGCCAGCTGGAATAAACGGCTTGTGATTTGGCTTGGCTTAGTTTTATTGCTGCTTGCCGCATTTGGTACGCCTTTTTTCGCGCTCATCGCGGCGATGGCGGTATTTGGCTTTGTTTATGCCGGTTACGAACCGACATTATTAGTTGTAGAGTTCAACCGCATCGCGGAAATGCCGGTGCTAGTGGCCATTCCATTGTTTACGCTTGCGGGCTACATTCTGAGCGAAAGCGGTGCGCCACAACGGCTGGTTCGGCTTGCAAATGCCTCGGTTGGTTGGATGCCTGGCGGTTTGGCAATCGTCTCCATTTTTGCTTGCGCCATTTTTACCGTACTGACTGGAGCGTCCGGTGTAACAATCGTTGCGCTAGGTGCAGTGTTACTACCTGCATTACGCCATGGCATGTACGACGATAAATTTAATTTAGGCTTGCTGACCACTTCGGGTAGTTTAGGCATGCTCTTCGCGCCTGCGTTGCCCTTAATTATTTTCGGCGTCGTGGCACAGCAGCTCAATTTAGAAAATGCGCCGCCGGTGGAGATGCAGCAGCTATTCTTGGCCGGAATTCTGCCCGGGGTTTTGATGATTGTGGCGCTTTCCGTTTACGCGGTTGTGAAAGCACCGAAAAACGCGCCGTTACAACGTTTTCGCTTTAATGAGTTTGCTGGTGCAGTCAAAGATTCCGCCTGGGAACTGCCGTTGCCTATACTGGTCGCGGTCGGCATTTTGAGCGGAAAAGTTGCGCCCAGCGAAATTGCCGCGGTCACCGCCATTTATGTGCTGGTGGTCTATGTAGTCATTCGTCGCGAACTGTCATATCGCGCATTGCCCAAGGTGTTGCGCGATGCGATGATGTTGGTGGGCGCAATTTTGACCATATTAGGCATGTCGCTAGCCTTGACCAACGTCTTTATTGATCAGGAAATCCCCACCAAATTATTTGATCTTGTTCGCACCCATATCGACAGTAAAATTACTTTTCTGCTGATCTTGAATGTATTTTTACTAGTCTTCGGAATGCTGTTGGAGGGGATTCCAGCGATCGTGATCTTGACGCCGCTGTTGTTGCCGATTGCCGTGGGCTATGGCATTCACCCGGTACATTTCGGCATTATTTTCATAGCGAATCTGCAAATCGGCTTGTTTTTACCACCCGTTGGTATGAATTTGTTTATCGCTAGCATGCGTTTTCAACAGCCAATTACGCGTCTAGTCCGTGCCTGCGTACCATTTTTCTTAATTCTGCTTTTGTGCACGTTGGTCATCACTTATGTGCCTTGGCTGAGTTTGGTATTAGTTACTCCTACCCTGGCACCCAGCGTTGGCCCATAGCCGTACGACAGTTTGATGCGGCTGCCCTGGCTGACTAATGCGGCGCTATTTCCTGCGGCTTCAAGTGCGCTGCGCTCGCCAGATGGCCTGTTGTGTGCGGGTGCGGATTTATCAGTCGAGCGGCTGAAATCGGCGTACGCCCAAGGAATTTTTCCGTGGTTTAATGAGGGTGAACCCATACTTTGGTGGTCTCCGGATCCGCGCTGCGTGCTGATTCCTGGTGAAATGGCGGTTTCCAAGCGCGATTGTCGCTTTATCCGTTCAAGCAGTTGGAATGTGCGCTCTGACACTCAATTCGCGCAGGTTTTAAGCCAGTGTGCGGCGCCGCGCGCTAATTATGTCGGCGCGGGCACGTGGCTAAGCGCACAAATGCAGGACGCGTATTGCGCGCTGCATGCCGCGGGAGTGGCGCACTCGGTCGAGGTATTCGATGGGCAAGATTTGATCGCTGGCATTTATGGCGTTGCTGTGGGCGGCGTCTTTTGCGGGGAATCCATGTTTGGCGCCCGCAGTAACGCCAGCAAGGGGGCGCTGGTGGCATTGGTGCTTGGCTTGGAGCGCATGGGGTTTGCTGTCCTTGACTGCCAGGTGCGCTCGCCGCACCTAGTTGCGCGTGGTGCGAAGGATATTCCTAGAACAAGATTTCAGATGCTGTTGACCGAATTTAAACTTGAGAGGGCTTGGCATTCCGGCGTGTGGAGCCAGCCTTGGAATCGCGTTGGCTCAGATAAATCTGAGGCGAGATAACGCCTCGTCTCATATTTTGCGACAGCTTCCAACGATATCGTCATCCAGACTACTTTAATGCGACACCCTGCCAGCCAAATAACAGTTGGTTTTCTATTCGTTCTCTATTACTCTCCACGCATTCAACTTGAGGTTCCCTATGTCTAAACCCGTCGCTCCTGCTGCAGAAGAAAATAAGCGCCGCGCGCTTGCTGCCGCGCTCTCTCAAATCGATAAGCAGTTTGGTAAAGGCGCGGTCATGCGCATGGGTGATAAAACCTTAGAGCCTGCCGAGGTGGTTTCAACTGGTTCGCTTGGACTAGATTTGGCGTTGGGTATTGGCGGCCTTCCTCGTGGCCGTGTCGTTGAAATTTATGGCCCAGAATCTTCCGGCAAAACCACGCTCACGCTGCAAGTGGTGGCGTCAGTACAGAGGTTGGGCGGCACCGCTGCGTTTGTGGATGCCGAACACGCACTCGATCCAAGCTATGCTGAAAAGCTTGGCGTCAATGTTGATGATCTTTTGGTAAGTCAGCCCGACACGGGCGAGCAAGCGCTTGAAATCGTTGATATGTTGGTTCGTTCCAATGCAGTTGACGTCGTCGTTATCGACTCTGTGGCGGCACTGACGCCTAAGGCGGAAATTGAAGGTGATATGGGTGATACCCACGTGGGTCTGCAGGCGCGACTAATGAGTCAAGCGTTACGCAAACTTACCGGCAACATTAAACGTTCTAATTGTTTGGTGATTTTCATAAATCAAATTCGCCTTAAAATTGGCGTGATGTTTGGTAGCCCGGAAACCACCACCGGTGGCAACGCATTGAAATTTTATGCCTCAGTACGTCTAGACATCCGCCGTATCGGCAGTGTTAAACGCGGTGATGAAGTGGTTGGCAACGAAACCCGCGTCAAAGTCGTGAAGAATAAAATGGCTCCGCCATTTCGCCAGGCCGAATTTGAAATTATGTTTGGCGAAGGCACCTCGCGCGAGGGTGAAATTATTGAGCTAGGCGTCAATTGTGGGCTGATCGACAAATCCGGTGCTTGGTATAGCTACAAAGGCGATCGTATCGGTCAAGGCAAAGAAAACGTGCGGCAATACTTGCGCGAACATAAAGCGATGGCGCAAGAAATTGAGGCTTTAATTCGCGCCAAGTTGTTGACTGTCGCCGCACCTAGCACCCGCGTTGAAGAAGATGCCGACGAGATTTGATTAAATCCAAATCTTTCGCCTTACTTAGTAGAGAATTGACAATTGATTAGCAAGAACGCGGCAAAGCCAGAGCAAGTCCACCGCTCCGCAGCGGTGGATTTGGGAGACATCGTTGTGCAGGCCGCGAGTGCGCTGCGTGCGAACCGCGGCATTGTTCGCGTCAAGCCGGGGTTTGTTGGCAGTGTCAATGTGGCTGATCGCGGCGTTACCGAGCAAAAAAGTTCGCGCGACCGTTTCAATTTGCGGCCGGTAAAAAAGCCTGCAAAAAAAGCATCGGGCTCGGAATTTAGCACGCAGGCAAGGGCAAATACCTGGCAAAAATCTGCACCTGACCCAGAAAAATTGACACCTCAACATGCGTATCTGCGTGCGATTGCATTGCTTTGTGGACGGGACTACAGCAGCAAAAAGTTGGCGGAAAAGCTTGCAAAGCTAAGTTTTGCGAGCGAAGCCATTGAAGTAACTCTTGTTCGCTTGAGGCTGGAGGGTGCATTAAGCGACGCGCGCTTTGCCGCTTCCAGAACCAATGGTTTGATTAATCGCGGCAAAGGCCCGCGCGCAATTCAAGCAAAATTGAAAGAAGCTGGTCTTGCAAAAGAATTGATTGCACATTCTTTAGATGAACTAGAAATTGATTGGACGGCGCGCGCACGCACGCTTTTAAATAGAAAATTCGGCGACACGCCAACTTCAGACCGCAAAGACTGGGCAAAACGCGCGCGGTTTTTGATTGCGCGCGGCTTCGATGAGGCAAGCGTGCGCAACGCGCTCAAGCCAGAAAAATCATAATCTGAATGAGGTTTAGGGGCTAAGATCGCGCAAATTTTTTGGCGCTGGAGTTTTCGATGAAATGGATCGACGCCCAAACACACAATGGTCAAGATGCGGAGGGCCAAAAAGTGGCGCTCGGGGTCAACAGCGATGGAATCTTATTTGCCCGAACTGATGGCGTGGAAATTACACTCGGTAAGCCTCAGCAGTTTCCCGCGCGTATTGATGAAAAGCGTCGATATGCGGAGGTGACTTTGCCAGATATAGGCGTGTTGCGAACCGCAGAAATCGACGTAATTGATGCATGGTTTGCGCATTTGGACCTATCCGGTGAGCGCACTAAAAAGCGCATGTCGCCCGTGACTATTGCACTCGGGATTTTA
>JAYTAO010000373.1:0-3546 GCA_043737435.1 Rhodanobacteraceae bacterium
CGTAACTATCAATTGAAACAATGACTTAGTGCGGGGAGAGGGCTGGGGTGAGGGGCATAAAAATTCGAGCGCGGCTATTCAACTGCATCCGAATACCCCAGCCAAGGATGCCAACGAATAGTTTTGCCTTCCATATGCTTGCCGATTTGAAACAGGGCATAGCGCCGCGCCAGCAGCTGGGGGTCTGAAGTTTCAGCATTCGGTATCGCTGCAAGCGCATCAGCGCAATCTGGCACAGCCCAAACCGCTACGCGCTCGGCTTGCACTAGCTTGATCAAATCGAATTGCCCAGTTTGTGGCATGTCTACCGTTTTGTGTTCGATCCTAAAATGACGCACTTCACCTTCGTCCACCCAGACATACATTTCAATCTGCGGCTCGGAATCGCGAAATTCTTTTGCCTCTTGCTCAATCCCCGTGTACTGCGTCGCACGCTCCCAAAACCAACGCGCAAAGTATTCACCAGGTTGTTTGGCAACTAATAACGAGCGCAGCCGCGCATGTTCCAAATCCAGCAGGCGTTCGCGCGGCTGATCGGTGCGTTCGACGATACGTGGTGCGGCGCTGAGCGGTTCGATGTCTTGTGGTAACAGCAACTTTTGCAGTTCATGCTGCCTCAGCAAATAACGTTTTTCACGCCCCACGCCTTCGCCAAAAATGGAATCAGACTCAAACCCCGGCCATTTGAACGCAGGTTTACCGAGCTCGGTCAGCGCGCGCAAATTTTGATTCATCAGCACGATATTGGCTTGCTCAACCGCGCCCGGCCGATGCCTGCGCACGCGCCCGGCAATTTGAATAATCGAACGCATAGAGGACGGCTCAACTATCGCCCAGTCGTAATCGTGATCACGTCCGACTTCCGCGACTGGGCTGGCGAGCACCAAGAAAATATGATCCGTTTCTGCGCCGTCATCCAAGATCGCACGTAATGCGGCATCCTTGAACACCGCCAATTCATCGTGACGCTTCAATATTTGATCCAAGCGCGCCTCAATGCCCGAGCGTACGATCAGCGGAAAGCGCGAGTGGTAAACGCACAGATGAATTTTGGTATTGACGGGCGGCGCAACGCCAAACAAGATGCGCGCCACCGCAATAATGGCGTTGATATTCGCCATGCGAATCAAACCGAAACTAACGCGCTTTTTAGTTATCGGATCAACGGTGTGGTGCTGTTGATGCAGTGCTTGATAAATCGGCGGTAATGCCTTGGCAAAAGCTTTTTCGATGACGGGCTTTTTCAAATTTAGGTCGATATCCAGCGCTTGAATGCGCGCTTTACGCCGCTGTTCGCTGGACTTTCCGCCTAAATTTCGCAATCGCACTTCGACGAATGCTTGATGCGCCGATAGAAAGTCAGCTTCATTCGGGCAGTCGTTCTGCGCTTTGCCAAACTCATCAAACCAAGCACAGCAAATATTGAGCGCGCGCCCGGGTGCGCCGACATTGCCTTGAAACACCGCACGCCCGGCCAAATACGCGGCAAACAATTCCTGCACCAGCGCAGGTGGCAAGGTTGCGGATGACAGCAACACGCGACTACCTAGCAAGCCGGCGAAATAGACTAAGCGCGTCAACGCGGGTAAGTCTTCCAGATCGAAATCATCCGGCTCGTCCAGAACTAAGTCTGACGTCAAAAGCCGCAGCATTGGGCCAATTTGATGGCCGCCGCGCAGGGTTTCCGATGCGGGCATTAAATGATCGATGGTGCAGACTAAAACCGGCGCACTGAGCATCTTCAGCGTTTTGGTATTGCGTTCATCCTGTCCTTTCGCTTTGAGAAAATCCGCCAAAACGCCAGTAGCCAGGGCGCCTTCATAGCGCACACCAATGCCGTCGTCGACGATTGGCTCTGCCGACTCACTGCCACGAATTTTTGGTAACTCTAGCTCCCTCTTTTCGCGGTTCGCATGCTCATGCAACGCCCGCACCGCACTGGAACCGATCATCACTGCGATATCGTCATCTAATAAATTTAAGCGTTCGCGATACGCGTCCCCGGTTTGCAGTGTCAGCGTGCGCAAACCCAAAGCCACGCAAAAACGCGTGCCGGTTTGTGGCGCTAAGCCATACATAATGCGCGCGTTAACCAGCGTTTTACCGCAGCCGGTGGAGGCCATATTCACGCCAAAAAAGCCGTGCTGTTTCGAACGCTTTACAAGAGTTTACGCCAGCTCAAATGCCTCGTTTTGCCACGCAAAATCGCCCGCACTGCGCTGCTTAAACTTTTTGCGCTGCGCAATGCTGGGAAAGGCGTCATCCAGGGTTGAAAACGTCGACGCAATTGTTTTCGCGTAGCGCGCCACGCCGACTAAATGCTCGTCCAAGCGCTGTTTTAACGAACCATCGGCGCGGGTATTCGCAAAAATGGCGTAGCTAGTATCGCCATATTCGCGCTTGCCTTCTTCGCTGGAAAATTGGTGATCGCTGGCAATCAGCGCCAGCCTTGAAAGATGCGCAATGAATGGGTTGTCGATGGACGCCGGGGTCAAAGATTTTGTGTTGAGTAGAATTTCAGTCGCCAACTTGCTGACACGCGCTGTCCAGGTTCGGCTTCGCGTTGGCAGGCCGCCGCTAAATGTCCAGCAATCTTTCGCATTGACCATTTCTGCATCGTTTGAGTGCGCCCACGATGCGTCCAATTCGGTCCAAATCGTCGTGAGTACAACATCAGCAATTTTTCCTAAATCTGGCAAAGGCAAGCGATGATGCGATAGCACCAACCAGCCGACCAAATGCGCAAAGGGCGGCAGCTTCGCGAACGGCTTGTCGTTGTTTGCGATTAAACCATCGCAAATAAGCCGCTGCTGCCAAATATCGCTTTCAGTGGCAATATTTTTCAACCGCGCCAGCCATGCCGCATCGGTATCAGCACCAACAAAGGCCTGAAACAGCCGCAGGCTCACCCACTCGTGTCGATACGGGTCGGCACCTTTCGCATTGCCATCAAGCTTGCGTTGAAACAGCACGCTGGCCTTGCCAAAATCATGCCAAAGCGCCGCGATTTCTGCCGCCATGCAAATCAGGGTCAAACTATGCCAATCATTTTCATCACTCACACGCAAAATATTCCTCTCAGTCAAATTGGTAGGCACCGAACCCTCGGCGTTGAACTGTTTGGAATCCCCTACAATCCACAGCAATTCAGTCAAGTTTGCGCTGCGAATCCAGTGGCAGCTGACCGCAGTATTTTTGCGTGCGGTTTTGCGCAGCATTTTACGCAGCGTATCCAAGCCGATTTGGGTGATCGGCGTTTGCCAAGTGCGCTCGCCTTTGCGTTCGCCGAATTGATCTAAAATGCGGCTGGTTTCGGTGAGCGCGCGTTTTTGGCATTGGCTGATAAGTAGGATGTTCATACCAAAATCTTGCTCATACCACCGGCAATGTCTTTCAACGTGTCAATCATAAAATCATCCAGCGGCTCCGTCCGCAAGGCGCGAACCTGATCTGCGTTAGTTTTCATAACAATCTGCCTTTCCTGTGTGCGCCAGGCTTTGTGTAAGCCCGGCGCGGGGTTTATGATTGCCCCGAAACAAATGCTCG
>JAYTAO010000374.1:0-3529 GCA_043737435.1 Rhodanobacteraceae bacterium
AAGCTGTCCGCCAATAGCTGGCGCACCAGCGCAGGGCTGAGTTGCTGCACGCTCAAATGCTGATCCAGCAGTAAATACAGCCTGGACATGTGGATGCCCCGCGCGCTCGGGTTGACCAGGTCCACAGCGATATCCGCGCGCGCCAAGACCGAGCCGTTACTTAGCTGCAGCGGCAGCGCAATGTTTTCCATGCCTACCCATTCCAACGCACCAAACGCGCCGCTCGCGGTTTGTGCGTCCGGCAAATTCGCCGCATCCAGCGGTAGCGGCAGGGCTTTGCTGCTGGGTATTGCTTTCGCGGCCAGCACTGGATGCGCCAATGGCACTAACTTTGCAACCAGCTTGCCAGCCCGCCCAATCAGGATTTCTTCGCCACCTTCTACGCGTTCAATCAGTTTCGAAAAATGCGTTTTTGCTTCGTGAATATTGAAAGTAGACATCAGTTTGAAGTTAATTAGACTTAGTCCAGTCTAGATCAATCAACAACAAGACTTCAAAGCCCCACCACCTACCGATTTAGTTTACTGGCAGCTAGTCACCAATGTTGAAGCCATTGCCGCGTTCAATTCGGCGGCACCGGTATAGGCGACACGCTTGGATTTAGCGAATTCAATTTTCGCTTCATAATTTTCCCCGCTTAAATCGCGGATATTTGATAGGCCGGCAAATTGCCGAAGGCTACGATCACTATCGGCGTAGGTTACATCTAAGCCGGAGGTGACCCAGCCTAAAATGCCGCTGGGTGCCAGCTTAAAGACCTGCACCGCTTCGCCATTAATGGCGGCCTTTTTCACCCATTTGACCTTGAAGCCAAGGTAGTCAAGCTGGCTGGGCACGACAAAATCAAGCGCGACGCTGTCGCCACCGACCAACTTTGTCCAATGCGTGCGTACGAACTCGTCGAAACCCGCGTCCGCGACCAACGCCCGATTGGCGTCTAGCGTGTCAGATTTTTCTGCCTTTTTTGCTGAGGTTTGATAAAAAACCGTCAAGCCAGCGGGCCTGGTCGCCAAACCCTCGCGGTAGCCTAAGCGTGCGTCGATCAGCTCGAACTCGGGCATCAACGGCTTGCCCTTGGTGCGCATAATCTTACGGCCAAAAGCCTTACCGTTCGGGCAGCGATACAGCACCACGCGATCACTCAATACTGTATTTACAAAATGCAAATAATGGCTTTCGATGTAAATCATCTTGCCGTTCGCAAGCTCGTACGCACTGCCTTCATAACCCGAATACAGATCCGCAGCGTGCAAGGATGCGGCGTTGAGCAGCGCAAGTGCAGCTACCGCAGCACGTCCCAACATAACAGTTGAAAATAGGGCAAGAGTTTTCATTCTGGGGTAGCCAATTAAATCCGCAAGATTCCTGAGCATACCGAAGGCGGCTCCTAAATACGGCTTTCAGCGCCGCGCAAAGATAAAAAATTGAACGCAGAAAATCGCTGACCTGTGTGCTTGTCAGCTTCGCCCAGCACAGTTAACCGCCCAATTCAGCTTTCGCTAAACTGACCAAATGCACTTCATCCGGGCCGTCTGCCAAACGCAAGGAACGCGCGGCAGCGTAGGCGTGCGCTAGGAAAGTGTCTTGGCTTACCCCCATGCCGCCGTGAATTTGAATTGCCCGATCAATTACGCGACATGCCATCGAAGGCGCAACGATTTTGATCATCGCGATTTGCTTTTTCGCTAATTTGGCGCCGCCCGCATCGATCATCGCGGCCGCATGCAAAGTCAGCAAACGCGCTTGATCAATCTCGCAGCGGGAACGTGCGATCGCTTCTTGCGCCATGCCGAGTGCTGCGATCGGCTTGCCAAACGCAATCCGGCTGCGTGCGCGGCGCACCATTAACGCCAAAGCGCGCTCGGCCAAGCCGATCAAGCGCATGCAGTGGTGGATTCTACCCGGGCCCAGCCTCGCTTGTGCGATCTCAAAGCCTCGGCCTTCGCCTAAAAGCAGGTTCGTTTTCGGCACCACGACATCGGTGAAATGCACTTCCGCATGCCCGTGCGGTGCGTCATCAAAGCCAAATACCGTCAGCGGCCGCACAATGCGCACACCCGGTGTGGCCATAGGCACCAGCAACATCGATTGGCGCTGATGCGCATGCGCCTCTGAATTGGTTTGACCCATCACGATCATGATTTTGCAGCGCGGATCCAAGGCTCCGCTGGTCCACCACTTTTTGCCATTGACGCGGTAGTTATCGCCCTCCGATTGCATAGTCAGGGCGATATTGGTGGCATCAGATGAGGCCACGTCAGGCTCAGTCATCGCGAATGCGGAACGAATTTCACCTTCAAGCAATGGGGTTAACCACTGCGCTTTTTGCTCCGCGCTACCAAATAAGTGCAGCACCTCCATATTGCCGGTGTCGGGTGCGGCGCAATTAAAGACTTCGGCGCCAAATAAGCTTTGCCCCATTAGCTCGGCCATCGGCGCGTAATCAAGATTACTCAAGCCCGAAACCGAGCCCAAAAAAAGATTCCATAAACCGGCGGCTTTTGCCTTTGCTTTTAATGCTTCCATCGCCGGTGCAATTACCCAGCGGGGGTTTGGCGCTTGAATAAATGCGGCCAGCTCTGCTTCCGCTGGTAGCACCTGCTGAGCCATAAATTCGGCGACCTGCGCGTTTATATGGGCCGCGCTCAGAGATTGGGAAAATAAGGCTCCTGGCAACATATTTTTGCAAGCTCACAATGGATAAGATTCTGGAGAATAGCCTTCCGTTAGCGTTTACGGTTGATGTTGTGCGTCGCTGAATCGGGCCGGTACGATGCAGCGTACGCCCAACTTCTTGCGCTTGCAGGGCAGGAAACGCTGGCCTAGAGTTCTGCCGGTACTCATCGCCCACTCACAAAGGATTTCGCTATGTTAAAAAATAAACTTTCCCTGGCTTTAGGCGTGGTTTTGGCGCTGGGCTTAGCTGCCTGTGGTGGCGACGAACCTGCGGCAACAGCGAAAGCGACTGGCTCGCTCGCCGCGCCGAAAATGGCGCAAGTGGCAGCCGCGGTCACTAGCGCTAGCATGGGCCCGGCCCAAGTCAGCATGGAATTAGCGCACCTAGCCAAGATCAATGATTTGAAAGGCATGATGACCTTGGCCATGCCCGCGCCGGCGCTAAAAAAGATGGTGGATTCTTGGGAAACCAAACGTCAAGAACCGATCACCGATAGCAACCGTAAAGAATTTGCCGATGGCATCGCCAAGTTGATTGCACCCGGCGCTATTGACGCGCTGATGGCGCAAGCTGAACCTGAAATGGCGGCGTTAAAGCCCCAAATGGCAATGTATATTCCGATGGGCATCGGCATGGCGCAACAGGCGATTTCGGCAAATGCAGACTTGTCGGAAGTGCAAAAAAAGCAAGCGACCGACATGGTAGGCGCGTTACAAGCTTGGGCAACGAAAACCGATTTGACCGATCCGAACCGCCTGCGCAAGGCCCTAACCGAGCTTGCCAGCGGCGTGCGCGCCACCAACATCACCACCTTGGATCAATTGCAAGGGCTTTCCTTTGATCAAATGCTGG
>JAYTAO010000375.1:0-3515 GCA_043737435.1 Rhodanobacteraceae bacterium
AGGCTAAAAATATCATTGGTCGCATTGGTATCGGCAGCGACCAAGTTTGACGCCGCCGATTGGAACGCGATTTTTGTGCCATTGCCATTAAAGGAAGGCACCTCCAAGGTAGAGTTCGCTTCCACTGCGCCCGCTGCGGTAATGCGGGTCAGCACCGCACCGGTGCGAGCGCGGTAAAACGTATCGCGCGCGGCATTGGTATCACCGGGCACCAAATCGGCAAAGGACGAAGAAAACGCCACCATGCTGCCATCGGCGGAAACGCTTGGATCCAGGCACGAGCCGGTGCTGCCGAGCGTAGTGCTTAGCCGTTCGGTGGTCGTGGTTTGGCGATCATGCAAGAACGCGTCCACCAAATTATTGCTATCCCCGAGCGATAGCGTTTGTTGACCGGAAGTAAACACGATAAAGCGCCCGTCCGCAGAAATAGCGGAAGCGGTTGCGCCGCCGACCCCACCGCTAGCTTGTGCGCCGCCGGTGGCAACACTGACGCGGGTCGTGACACTGTTCAAGCGATCACGCACGAACGTATCGGCTTGAGTGTTGGTATCGCCGGTGACCAAATTGGTTGCGGTGGAGCCGAATACGACGAATTGGCCGGTGCTGGATAAGCGCGCTTGACCACTTGTGGCACCACCCTGCGTACCCGCCACGCCGGTGGCGCGGCTGGCAATTTCCAAAGCGCCCGTGGCAATTTCACGCACGAACACGTCGGTGGCAATGTTGCTATCGCCTGCCACTAGATTAGTCGCTGCCGATTGAAACGCAACAAAGCGGCCATCGCCGGAAATGGCCGGTGAGGTTGACGCGCCATCGCCGACGACGCCACCAGCGGCGCAGCTCATGCAGGTCAACACGCCGGTCTGCAGATCTTTTAGCACCACATCCGAAACGCCGTTCGTGTCGGCGCTAACTAGGTTGGTGGCATTGGTTTGAAATACCGCAAAACGGCCGTCATCGCTCAATTTGACACTAAAACTGGAGCTATCTGCTTCCACAGCTTGTGTGGTTTCACTCAGGCGGGTGGTGATGGCATACGCAGGTTGCAGCACAATGCTTGCAATCGTTGCAATTAGGAAACGCTGCATGATTTTGGTCCGGGTGGCGGGTAGGGGGCAAATTCTAGGGCAAATCAAGGTTTTATGAAACGCAAAAAATTCGACGCGACGTTGATCGCAGCAGGCAAATTTTTATAACTAAATGGCCGGCGCAACTGCAGATCGACTAGGGTAAAAGTAGGCTGACATGCGATCTGCAAAGGCATGCTTGGCTTGCAGCTAGACCCAGCCTTATGCGGGTCAGGTTGTGCTTTCGAAGTTTTGTTGAGCTTTTAGATTCGCCAATTTCCCGCGCTGCCCTTATGCTCAGATCAATTTTCCAGCACAACGTCACCTATGGCTAAGTCTCTCCAATTTTCCCTGCAATCCCAGCCTTTCACTCTAGCGCTGGGCAGCAAAATCAGCAAAGCCGCTCTGTATGGCAACTCCAAACGTATCGCTGAGAAAGACGGCGTAGCACTCAGCCGCGGTGTGCTTTTGCCCGACGGGCAACTGCTGGCGCGCACGGCGATAGGCTATCCGAGGGCCGATGATGGCGGCACACCCATTGACACGCCCGTTGCGCATATCGAAGGCAGCACCATTGAGCAACTGCCCAGCTCTTTCAGCAAAACCAACGCCCTAGAAGCGATTGATCTGGCGGAATTGGCGCTATTTTCAGTGCGTGATGTCTATCCGGTGGAAGGCGAGCAATTCCCGCCCACCGGGTTTTACCGCGGCGAATTCAACTACAACGCGGGCTATCAAGCCAACGAAGCGCGGTTGCTGGTGCGGGCCGATGGGCTAGCGTTTTTACTGATCGGCGTCAGCAAAGCCAGCACACCGGTAGCTTTAAGCGTCAACTACAACTTTTTCGACATTGATGCCGAAGAAGACGACGATGCCGATGAAGATTTCTCCATGGTTTAACGCACTTGTTTCGGCAATAGGACTTATAGAAAAATGCTTGATTTTCACTTAGAACTAAACAGTAAAAGTGCGCGTGTAGGCTTACACGGCTTACCGCTGGCAACGCCAAAAAAAGTTGTCAAATACGCCACTGGCGCCGGTGAAGTTGCGCCCCGACGCATGATTACCGGCATACGCAAAAACCTGAAAACCGATTTTGCCGCGCTGCGTGACGGGGATCCAGAGCTCAACCTGGAACTTGCCGGCACGCAAATAGATAGCGACGAAACCACGCCCGCCTATTTTGATGCAAGTAGCGAGTCGCCTAAACCGATTGGCGATTTCAACGATATCGACATTATTTTTGATGCAAACGGGGTGGAAAAATCCCGGCGGCCGCACCTGGTTCGCGTGGCTAATTTAAATGACGTGCACCCGATCAAAGTGACCAAACGTATTCCCCTAAGCGATGCGCTAACTGAATTTGCACCTAAGCACACCTTGCAAGTGGTGCATGTAGACGGCCTAAGCTTTGATTTCTTGCGCGAATTCGCTGCCGATTTAGTCGCTAAAAACGAAGCTGCGCGCGTCGGCGCGGGGCCGAAGGGCAACCTGCCGATCGTTCTGCGCGCGAATTCGGCACCGTATCGTGGCTTTTTAATTGCTAAAGCAGCACCGGCAGATCGTTACCAATTGCTGCTGGTGCTGAGCGATCAGGAGCTGAAATTGCCGGAAGCGCGCACGGCGGAGGCAAGCTCATGATCGAACAAAGCAAAATAGATTTTGCCAAGCTGCAAATGCGCGGCCGCTATGGCGTTGCCACCGGCAGTGCGGTTAGCGACCAAGTCTTGCTTGGGGTAGCGCTGGATTTTGACAATCAAGTGATGCGCAAAATGCAGAGCTTGAGCCCGAATGAGTTAACACAGCGCTTGAGCGGCGACAGCCATGTGTTGGTGGCAACCAAGGTGGATGGCGAAGGCACCTACGTGCATTTTGATGCGACGCCCGGCGCACCACATCCGGCCTTTGCTTTTTCGGCCGGTGGCCGGGTGCGGCTGGGTTTTCCCGCGCTCGATGCGCTGTGCGCCAAACTTACCGCGGCAGGCGTGCAAAAAGCCTTGTTGCGATGTGAATTGTGCTTAGCCCTGGATGCAAAGCAGAGCGCGCGTGCAGGCGTAGCCGAGGTGATCCGCATTAGCTTTTCAGGCAGCGAAGCGGAAGTGGCGAACTTGAAACTGGTCGCGCTGGATCTTGTGATGTTGGATGGCAAAGACTTACGCGCCAATCAGAATGACTTTGCGCAGACACTCAGCCTATTGCAAAAGCTCGTGGGCACCGATCAAAGCGCACTTGTGCACTGCATGGCCAGCGAAATCGTGCTCGAAAAAAATGTCAAAGCGGTATTTGATCGACTGATAGCTGAGGGCCATGAAGGTATCGTGGTGCGTAGATTGAATCGTGCGGATGCCTGGAAAATCAAGCCGCACCGCACTATCGATGCGGTGATTATTGGCTTTGTCGAGGGCGCGCTTGAGGAGCAGTACGGAATTACCTCGCTACTGACCGCGC
>JAYTAO010000376.1:0-3511 GCA_043737435.1 Rhodanobacteraceae bacterium
AGAGGTTGCGATTGTGCAGCCAGTCAATAATGCGCGGGTGCGCGGCGATTTTGAAATTATCGGCACCGCCTACACCACGCAAGATGATTTTGCCCGCTACAAATTGACCGCAACATCGATCGTGCCGACGGGCCCGCCTGACGTGTTGACCGATTCGCCGCAGCCGGTGCAAATTGGCCGGCTTGGTGTAGTTGATGGCAGCGCTTTCGCTAACGAAACTCGCATTCGACTGGACCTGTCCGCGCTCGATACCAATAGCAATGCCGCCGCTACCAATATTGAGGTTGTGATCGACAATCAAGCACCCAGCACACCGCTTGCTCTAACGTTGAATCTTTCGTGCGCCAACGGTGTGCAAGCCAGTTGGACCGCGCTGACTGTTAGCGATTTGCTCGGCTATATTTTGTATCGCGATGGCGAACTAGTGAATTTTTCCGGCAGCTTGCCTGCGGACTTGACGCCCTTTGCAATCAGCGCCACCAGTTTTACCGATGTCAATGTTGGCGACGGCGCGCATGTTTATTCGTTGTATGCAATTGATTTGGCAGGAAATATTAGTGCTAATGGCGCGACGGCCAACGTAACGCGCAGCTGTGGCCCGCCAAATTTAGAAATCATCGAACCGGCGTTCAATCAAGAATTCGAGGCCAGCATTGACGTGTTGGGTGAAAGCAACGACCGTGACATTGCCAGCGTTGATTTTTCCGCGCGTCGCGTGGGTGAGATAAACTGGATTGCTTTCGGGGCACCAATCACCCAAGCGCCGTTCCAAGCACGCTTTACGCCCGCTCCTGGCAGCGCCCCGGGTGACTATGAAATTCGCGGCATTGCCACCGATACCGGTGGCTTGGTCGACCCTACCCCGCCGATGGTGCAGGTACGTTACGTTGACCGGATTGCACCGCCATTCCCGTTAAATTTGGTCGCACGGGTGGATGAGGGCCAGATACAGCTGAGCTGGATGGCATCCCCCGCATCCGATGTTGCTGGCTATCGCTTGAATTCTAGTTACGAAGGAATAATTCTTCCGGAAACGCCGTTGGCCTTGACGCTAACGCAAGAAAATCGCGCCGACTACGATTATGCGTTCCGTATTCAAGCACTGGATGCTAGCGGCAACTATTCCGAGTTTAGCCTGCCTGCGGTCAATGCTTTGGTTTACACGCCAACGGTTAGCCAACCCTACACGCCGGTGATGAATTCGGCGCTCAATTTTAGCGGGAGATCGGCGCGTGCGGGCAATGTGCAACTGCGTCGCGATGCAATTGATATTGCAAGCATTACCACCAACGCAACAGGTGATTTCAGCACGCCAATAACCCTGGCGCGCGGCACGCACCGTTACGATGCGAAAGTCACTGAAGTCAGCGGTAATAAGAGTAAACGCGCCACTATCGTGATGGGCTTTGATGGCAAACCCGCCGCGCCAACCGGCTTAGCTGCGGTGGCTAGCGGACACTCCGTGCGCGCGAGTTGGGCGGCGAATAATGAAGATAATATTTTAGGCTATCGCTTGTTCCGCAATTTAAGCCCGGTGTTGCTTGATCACCCAGCAGCGAATCTAGCGGCGTTTAGCTCCTCCGGCCAGCCGATCGATGCGTTGACAGATATGGACCCGGACACCGTTTGGCAGGTGGACTATGACCCACTACAAAACTATGTCGAGCGAGTTTATGCCGAGCTTCGTCTGCCAAGTCCTGTGGTTGTTAGCGGCGTCAAATTACTCTGGCACAGTGAACGCACACGTGCGGTGAGTTATCGCGTCGAAGCGCATTTTGTTGATGGCGTTTTCGTGCCGGTCGCGACCGTTACTGAGAACGCTGAGCTAGACAATGAAGTGTTGTTTGCCCAGCCCTATTACACCGATCGATTGCGCGTTGTGCCAATAAGTCCGACCTATTTAGAGCCGATTGAGTTGAGTACCGCATCGGTGATTGAACGGCCCTTGTTTAACCTAGCGGAGCACACGGAAACCTTGAGCGATGGTCGTTACGACTTTCAGGTGAGCGCTGTTAACGCCTATGCCTTTGAAAGCGCGCTCAGCCCAGTCGTACGACTGGATTTGGGTGATGTGGTCGCACCGCCAGCGGTGGTTCTGAGTGGAGTGCTGAGTGGATCAGATATTGCATTGAGTTGGACTGCAGCAAACGCGCAAGACATTGCGTTTTATGATCTGTATCGCGATGGTGTCAAGCTGGCGCGTATCAATCACCCGACGCTGAACTATTTGGACGCCCGACTGCGCAACGGCAGCTATCACTATTCCGTCAAAGCGTTGGATCTATTTGAAAATGCCTCGGCGGCATCGAATGAAGTTAGCTTTACGGTTAATGTGACGCGCTTAGAAAAGCCAGAAAACCTGCGCGTGATCCCTGTGCCTGCCGGGCGGGCACTGGATGTCAGCTGGCAGCCGGGCCCTGGCGCGTTGCCTAGTTATTACCGGCTGCGCCGCAGCTTGGCGCAAACCGGTCCTTTTACATTGATTTCTAGCCCAAGCGGCTTGAGTCAGCGTGATTTAGGGCTAAGCAACGGCACGCGCTATTGGTACACAGTTGAAGCCGTGGATTTAGCTGGCAATGAGTCCGGGCAGACCGACCCAGTATCGGGCATGCCGGTGGATACTGCGCCACCATCGGCTGCCGCACTAATCGCGCCGACACTGCCGAATCGGCCGATTTCGGTACGCGCCACAGCGACCTCGGTGGCAGGATTCGCTAGTGGCGCCGAACGCGCACAAATTTATCGTAACGGTGCGCCCTTAGCAGAGGTGGCGATCAACGGCCAACTCAGCGGAACCGAAGTTGCAGGTTTTGATTTCGGTACCACTGGCGTCACGACGGCACCGATCGGCACTTTGGTTTATGCCTACACCTCCAGCAGCGCGCTGCTGTGGAATACCGCATCGAATTCGCGTTTGAGCTTGCCCTTAGGCTTAAGTGCGTTTAGTCGCGACGGCGTTGATCTCTATCTTACGCAAGCCCCGCAAGCCAACTCGACCAGCATCAAGCGAATCGACACCCGGACGCAGCTCAGTTCCGATCTAGAGCTTGGCTTAAGTTCGATTGCCTTCGCCTTGCCAGTGGCAAGCGCAAGCACCGTTCCAGGCTCTGAAAAGCTGCTGGTGGGTGGTGTGCGCACCATCAGTGGCAATGCCACCGATGGCCTGTGGTTGGTTGATCCATCGGCGCTGGCGAATATGCAAATGTTGGGCGCGCAGCCATCGCTTGCTTTAGATGTTGTCAGCGCGCGCGTCGCGCCGGATGGCAGAACGGCTGCCGTGCGGCGTAATGATGGTCACTTGCTGTTGATTACGTTTGCCACCGGCAGCGTGCAAGATATCGCCAGCGACGTCAGCGATGCCGCCGCACTGCATCCAGACGGCAGCGCGGTGCTGTTTGCGCAGCTGGGCACCACGAATAAGCGGTTGATGCGCTACGACTTTAGCAGCCAAGTCACCTCAGTGTGGCTGGCGGCAGCAAACACCGACTTTAGTGCGCCGGTATTTGATACT
>JAYTAO010000377.1:0-3507 GCA_043737435.1 Rhodanobacteraceae bacterium
GTTAAATAGCGTTGGACGTCAATAATTGCCCTTGTCGCGTGAATTAATTTAGATGATCCTAGAGACTGATCGGCTTCGACGTAACCGTCCGCCCACGCCACCTCCCAATCTTCTAAGCTGACGCGCAAGCTCGTGTTTTTGGAGCGAGCACAGATGGTCTCTTTATCAAATAGGGAGTGGCAGCAATCCCACTGGCGTGAGGTGATCGCATTACACGCTGCCAGCGGTCTGACGATGATCGATTTTTGTCGTCGTCATGGGCTGTGTAGCAAAACCTTTTATCGTTGGAAGGCTCGGCTAAATTTGGTTTCAATCGCCCCAGCGGAGCGGGCGGCACCGGCCCCTAAGAAGCCGGAATTTCTGCACTTGCAAGCGCCGGCGCGAGTGGCGCAAAGCTTATTGTTGATTCGTCTGTCGAACGGTGTTCGCATCTCGGTTTTTGACGCGGCGGCGATCCCGGCATTGCTCGCCGTTTTACGGTGATGTTGACACGTGGGAGTGGCGTGCAGGTGTGTTTGAGCCCGATTGATTTCCGCAAAAACATCGACGCGCTTGCACTGCTGGTCAGTGCTGAACTGGGCGGCGATCCGCTGTCTGGAATGCTATTTGTATTTTTCAATCGCGGTTTGGATAAGGTCAAGATTTTGCAGTACGACCGCCACGGGTTTTGGCTTTGTTACAAGCGTTTAGAGCGCGGACGATTTGTGTTGCCGCCGCTGTCGCAGCTGAGCTATTTGGACTTACAGCTGATGCTGGAAGGCATTGATTTATCGGTGCGACGCTTTCGTACGGTAACGGCAAAACGCGTCGCGTAGCGGCCGACAAAGTACGCATAAAAACTGCCTGCAAAACGCCCGTTTGTAAGGCAGCTAATCGCTTGTTTTTACCTCATTTCTTACGCTAAATTTAGGCCATGACAGAGCTTGAATGCGCGCTTGAAGAGATCAAAAGACTGCGTATTTTGGATGCAGAAAAGACGGCGCGTATTGCGCATCTTGAGCTGATGGTTGAGAAGTTGGCGTTTCAATTTGCGGCGTTAAAGCGCATGCAATTTGGCCAGAAGTCGGAGGCCAGCGAGGTATTGCAAACCGAGCTTTTTGGCGCGCCATCGATAGCACTGGAAGCGCCAGCAGAAAGCGTGATTCAGCCGGTGTTGACCAAGTCTTCGGCACAACCAAAAGCCGCGCCGCGCATCACCTTTCCAAGCGGTTTGCCGGTGGTCGAAGTTGAACTCGATATCGCTGAGTCTGCTAAAATTGCGCCCGATGGTACGTCTCTGAAGTTCATAGGCTTTGACGTTTCTGACAAGCTCGCGATTGAACCCAGCCGCATTTTTATCCGCCGCACCAAGCGCAAAAAGTACGTGCATCCAACGCAGGAAGAATTTGGCGTACTTACCGCGCCGTTGCACCAAATTATCCCGGGCGGGATCGCTGATGAAAGCGTGATAGTCGACGTTCTGATCAAGAAATATGACGATCATTTGCCGCTGAATCGAATCAGCGAAATCTATTTGCGCGATGGCCAAGTGAACCTGGCAAAGCAAACGCTGAGCGACTGGGTTTTAGCGGCTTCGAGCTGGTTGGCACCCTTGGCGGAGGCGATCAAATCGAGCCTACTACGCGAGCGTGTGATTCACGTCGATGAGACGGTTTTGCCGCTGCTGCATCCACTGAAAACGATCAGCGCACGCGCGTGGGCATATGTCGGAGCCGAGTCAAAACTGGTCTATTACGAATTTACGACGAACAAGAAAGGCGAGCACGTCAGAAACACGCTGAAGGACTGGAATCCAGCGGGCGGGCGGCGCTATTTACAGGCGGATGCGGCGAGTAATTACGATGCGTTGTATCGCGATCGCGCCATCATTGAGGTGGCCTGTTGGGCGCATGCGCGGCGCAAATTTTTCGATGTGGCCAAGCAAAGTCCAGCGGCAAAAACGGCGCATGCAGCGGTGGCTCGGATCAATCAGTTATTTGATATTGAGCGGGAAAGTAGTACCGCGAACGAAACGCATGAGCAGCGCCAGAGCCGTCGCGAAAATCAGGCCAAGCCGATCTTAGATGAGCTAAAACTTTGGTTAGAAAGCGAACTACGCGAGTTGCTACCAAAAACGCCGACGGCGCTGGCGATAGGTTACTGTTTGCGCCACTGGCTCGCGTTGACGTGCTATTTAGAAGATGGCCGCACAAAAATCGACAACAACGCCGCCGAACGTGCGCTGAGGGTGGTGGCGGTGGGGCGAAAAAATTGGCTGTTTGCAGGCAGTGAAAGCGGCGGCGAGGCAGCGGCACGAATTTATACAATGATTGAAAGCGCAAAAGCGTGCGGATTAAATCCTCGACACTATTTGGAAGATGTGCTGCGCCGATTGCCGACGACGTTGAACAGCCAAATCAGTACGCTGTTGCCACAAAATTGGCATCCCTCGGCGCAAGGCTGAAGTGGATTTGGGGTGGCTAGGGCGGACGGTTACAGTACTACGGCGAGAAGGAGTCACATCCTTTCATTCTTAGGAAGCAGCGTGACACCGGACATATGGCGATCGCGTTAGGGCTAATTGTCCAGTATTCTGAGATGGTGCCAGACCGAACGCACTTTCACTTCGCTGTTGAGTTGAGGGCTTCTGGCGATGTCATTGGAAACTGCAACCTATCTAACGCGGTAGAAGGCGGTGTTGCATATTTGGGGTGGCATTTCGGTAGGGCCCATTCAGGCTTCGGGTACGCAACGGAGGCGGCATCTGAAGTGATTCGGTTTGGCCTTGAGGATCGAAAGGTACTGAAATCTACTCAGATTGTTTCGAATTCAACAAGGCAAGTGTTCGCATCTTGGAGAAGGTAGGAATGACAAAAGTGCCTTTGAGTACACTGAAGAAAATTAGCCTGTTGTTCAGGTATCGAGTTCCGTACAGCATTGTCCGTTGGTCAGTTCGCGCGGATTGACGTCCAACTATCAGAGGTATGAAAATTGTTGGGCCAAGAGATTTTGGCTAGGGCTCCAGTGACGCCCTAACCAATCCCTCAAACCGAACTTAACTCAGACGTTAAACCGCTTCAGCCTCAGCCTCAAGCACAACATCCGGCGCTTCACAGCGAATGCTCAGCTCTTTCACATCTTTTGACGCGTCAACATCAACAAACACCTTGCCACCCGTGACTAACTTGCCAAATAACAGCTCATCGGCAAGTTTGCGCTTGATCTGATCTTGAATCACGCGCGCCATCGGTCTAGCACCCATGAGTGGATCAAAGCCGCGCTCCGCTAGTAAAAGCTTTGCGGCGTCCGTTACGCTAAGGGTGACGTGTTTTTCAGATAGCTGTTGCTCAAGCTGCATCAGGAATTTCTCCACCACGCGCGCAATGGCCACTTCATCTAGGCCCTTAAATTGCACTATGGCATCAAGGCGATTTCTAAATTCCAGACTGAAATGCTTACGAATTGCTTCCATCGCATCCGAGCTACGATCTTGCTTCAAAAAGCCCATGGTTCGCTTCGATGCTGCTT
>JAYTAO010000378.1:0-8598 GCA_043737435.1 Rhodanobacteraceae bacterium
GCTCCTACACGTTGAAATTGCGTAAAACTACCACATACCTTTTTATAACCACTCCTTGGAGCACTCCATGTTTTTTGGCAAAAAGAAAACCGAGCTGCCCACCGCAGCCGAAGCACTTCCAGGGCGCAGCACCGCAATGCCGCTACACGACTTTCATGCGGTTTTAGGCACCGCGTTGAAACCACCCTTCCCTACCGGCAGCCACGAGTTGATCGTTGGTATGGGCTGTTTTTGGGGTGCAGAGCGCAAATTCTGGCAGCTGCCTGGCGTTGTTAGCACGGCCGTTGGTTACAGCGCCGGAATCACCCCGAATCCTACCTATCAAGAAGTATGCACTGGGCTAACCGGCCACAATGAAGTCGTGCGGATAATTTATAGTCCCAGCAAAATAACTATTGAGCAATTGCTGCAAATTTTTTGGGAAGCACACAATCCCACCCAGGGCATGCGTCAAGGTAATGACTCAGGTACGCAGTATCGCTCGGGCATCTACACCACACGCAGCGAGCAAAAAGTCGTGGCCGAGGCGTCAAAGCAAGCCTATCAAGCGCGTTTAAGCGCTGCTGGCTTGGGCACCATCAGCACGGAAATTCTTCCGGCAGCGGAGTTTTACTACGCTGAGGACGAGCATCAGCAATATCTTGCGAAAAATCCTGCCGGCTATTGTGGGTTGGGCGGTACGGGTGTGAGTTGCCCAATCGGTACAGCCGTTTGAACACCAGCCTGCTCAAACTCCCAGACTGATCATGAGCCACTCCGAATGGCTAGCCACAATCGGTGTTAGCTTGCTGTTATTTGCCTATTTGTTGGACATTACCGACAAAATTGAAGAAGACAGCCCGTGGTTTTTTGCGCTGAATATGGTCGGTGCCGGCATGGCAAGCGGCGCTGCGTGGATGATCCCGTTTTGGCCGTTCGTGGTGTTGGAAGGAGTTTGGTCGCTGGTATCAGCCCTGGCGTTGATTAAACGCCTCAAAAACGGCGCGCAGACGAAGCGGGCTTTGGGACGTAAGATTAATCTTTAATTGCAGCTAGCCGCGCAACGGGAAAGCAAATGCGAAAAATCGGCATCACGCCAAGGTTTATCCCCGGTGACAATGTGAGTCCAGACTCGCGCGGCGTCGACCGAATGGCCGTGGTCGATGCGAATAATCAGCTAGTGACTCGTTTTGGCGGGCTGCCGCTGACGCTGCCAATGCTGCGCGAGCTGGACGGCGAACGCCGCCGCGACGCTTTTAAAACAATCGTTGAGACACTGGACGGTTTACTGTTACAGGGCGGCACCGACGTTGAACCCCATCGCTATGGCGAGCTTCCGATCAAACCTGAGTGGGGCGGCGACCCGTTGCGGGACCGTTTAGAGTTTGAGTTGATTGAGTATTTTTTAAAAGCCGACAAGCCAATTTTGGGCGTTTGTAGGGGCTTTCAGGTGCTTAATGTCGCTTTCGGGGGCAAGCTATGCCAAGACATTCCCAGCCTGCACGAAAGTGCCGTAGCGATCGAGCATTATGCGGGCACGAATTACTTCGGTGCGGCCCACGAAGTGTTGCTTAACGAGGGCGGCGCGCTGGCTAGGATGTATGGGCAGACCTCCGGTCGGGTCAATAGTGCGCACCATCAAGGCGTGATCCAGCTAGCCGACAGCCTTAGCGAGGAAGCGCGCGCGCCTGACGGAATTTGCGAAGGATTTCGCGCGCAAAAATATCGCTTTGTTGTTGCTGTGCAGTGGCATCCAGAGTTCCATCATTTGGCGGAGGGGTTGCTGCCCGCTGAGCCGTTAATGCGCGCATTTTTTGCCGCGTGTGCCGGGATTTCTTAGCGCGAAAACCAAACACGCAATTAAAGTCGGTAGAAAAAATGCGGCAAGCAGTGCAGTTGGCGCATTGATAGCCGCCCCGCAGACTGATCGAAAGCATGACCCACGGCACTGGTAAGCGCTTATCAGACTGCGTTGACTTACACGCTTGGTACAAACCAAATCATCGAGAACCATAATGCGTCTGACCCTCTTCCTAACGTTATTGTTTACTTCATGCTGGATCTCGGCCGATGCCAACCCGTCCGCGGCTTTAAGTTCTGCCGCGCAGCAGCAGGCGGCTCGCGCGCTGTTTGATTACGAAGCTAACAAGCTAGCTGAGCTGACCCAGCTGTCAAGCTCGCTGCGGGATGGGGTAGTAGTTCGTGACGTCGAATTTCCTGCAACAGGTTCCGAGCGCGCGCGAGTAAAAGCGTTTGTGATTAATCCACAGACGCGCGGCGCGCTAGCCGCGAAACCATATGCTGGCATTCTTTATTTCCACTGGCTCGGGGCAACCAATAGCAACCGTCAAGAGTTTTTTGCGGAGGCTAGCGGGATGGTCAAACGCGGCGCGGTCGCGGTGCTGATCGAAGGCTATTTTCCGTGGAAATTGCCACCCAAAGATGGTGCAACCGACAAGCAGCGCGTGATCCAGGAAATCATTGATTTGCGACGCGCGCTGGACTTGCTGCTCGCGCAACCTGGGGTTGATCCACAGCGCATTGCTTTTGTTGGCCATGATTACGGCGCGATGTACGGGGCGATTTTAGCCGGGGTCGATCAGCGACCGCAGAGCTATGTTTTGTTAACGCCAACAGGCAGCTTTAGCCGCTGGTCGCTCGACTATTGGCTGGCCAAAGCCACGCCGCAACTAAAGTATGCATACCGCGACGCCTTAGCCGTTATCGACCCAATCAAGCAAATCACGCATCTAGCCGCACCTGCAGAGTTGATGTTGCAGTTCGCCAAGCACGACGAACACATTCGCCATGAGGAAGCGGAAGCCTTCGCCGCCGCGGTAAGCGCGCCCAAAACGGTTAAATGGTATGAAGCCCAACATGATCTGCGGGTCAAGCAAGCGGATCAGGATCGCCGCGCATGGCTAAGCAAACGCCTGGGACTGAAATAGTCAATCTTTCAAGTTTGGCGCTTTGGAAAAAGCTACTCTGCAATTATCGTTGAACTCAACGGCACAACCCAGCGCGACGCGCTGCTTGGGCTCGCGCTTGCGGAATACCTGCTGGAAACGCCTGCGTACTCGACAATCGCTTATTGTCCCGGCCAACCCGCCACTTGCCCAGCCGCCAATTCCGCAAACAGCCGTTTTACTGGCGTAAGACGGTTTACGCCACGCAGGCCCAAGTTGCGCAACAACTTCAAAGGGCCACTCGCGGGTAAAAACAGTTTTTGTAATGCTTCGATGCCGTAGGCAGTAATCGCGTTTTCACTTTTTCGCTCACGCTCAAATTGACGCAGCGCGCTTTGCATTTTATCTCCAGATAAATCTGCATCGGCCAAATCCTTGACCGCATAGCGTACTGCATCACAAAGCCTAGAGACGTCGCGCATGCCGAGATTCAATCCTTGCCCCGCCAGCGGATGCACAGTATGGCCGCTGTCCCCGAGTAAAATTAAATGGCCGTCAACATAGGCGTTTGCCAACATGCGCCGCAACGGAATCTTAAGGCGCGAACCAATGTCGATAAAACGCCCGAGCTGCAGACCAAAATTGACATCCAAATCCTTGAGAAAACCTGGGTCATCAAGCGCCATGAGTGCATCTGCTTTCGCTGAAAGCGCGGAATAAACCAAGGCTTGACTGCCATCAAACATGGGCAGTAATGCAATCGTCCCGGTAGCGGTGAAGCGCTGCCACGCAATTTGCACGTGAGGCATTTCGGTCCGCACGTGCGCAACAATGGCGCTTTGTTTGTAGTCAAATTCGGCCACGCCAATGCCGGCGTTGGCGCGCAACTTTGAGTTCGCGCCGCTTGCATCCAATAGCCAACGTGCCCGCACAGTATCGTTATCCGTATGCAAAACGGCATGCTCGTCTTGCGTTTTATACTGATCGGCTTGCCCGATCAGATATTTGATGCCGCAGCGCTGCACCTGCGCCCAGAGTTCAGCCTGTAGACATTGATGCTCAACGATACAGCCCAAATCTGCCCAACCGTAGTCGCTGGCATTGAACTGGATCTGTTGCGAATCTTGGGCATCGAAAACCCGCATGCTTGAGTAGCTGCAAGAACGCGGCTGCATTTGCATGTTGCAGCCCAGCGTGGAAAAGAACTTCAACACATCGGGTGCTAACGCATAAACGCGCAAGTCCAGCGGCGTTGCGACGGTGATTGCCTCGCGCGGTGGTTTTGCGGCAATCAGCACCACACTTCGACCCAATTGGCTAAGCGCCAAAGCACAGCTTAAGCCCACCGGGCCATCGCCGACCACGGCA
Source organism: Rhodanobacteraceae bacterium (assembly GCA_043737435.1). Lineage (GTDB taxonomy): Bacteria > Pseudomonadota > Gammaproteobacteria > Xanthomonadales > SZUA-5 > JANNYA01. The sequence goes on from JAYTAO010000378.1 coordinate 4,254, forward strand.
AAGTCGAAAACTTCCCGTCTGCGTGCGCCGTTCACAGCAGCGCTCATCGCACGAAACCTAAGCCAAAGCGCACCAGAGTTCGTTTCGCTAGCGGCGCTGTATCCAACGCGGTGAGCGCGATACTGCGCGAGACGCGGGCCAGCGCCGAGGTATTTTGTGTCGCAACTAGGCCCGAGTCGCTAAAGCGCAGCGTATCGGCCCGATCCTTTAAGCGCGAAGCACTAAAAGCCTGTAAGGCATTGATGTCGAAATCGTTTTTTTCCAGCACCGCGGCTAGTGCGATGACGTCGCGTAAACCCAAATTGAAGCCCTGCGCGCCCAAGGGGTGAATGGTCTGCGCGGCATTACCGATCAGCACATAGCGCTTACCAAAGTCAGGCCGCGCGCGCAGCCGCTGTAAGGGCCAAAGGGTGCGTTTTCCCAGTGCAGAAAAACGACCCAAGCGATAGCCGAAGGCTTGCTGAAACTGGCGCAGAAATTCCGCTTCGGAAAGCTGTAGCGCAACAGCCGCATCTGCATTAGCTAACGTCCAAACCGCGCCCATACGCCGATTCGGCAGCGGCAATAAAGCAATTGGTCCAGATTCGGTAAAGCGCTCGTAAGCGGTGCCCAAGGGGTCATATTCCGGTTTGCAATTAAAGCTCAGCGCGCTGGCTTGATAGTCCAAAAAATCATGCTCTGGGGTTGCGGCGTCGGCCTGCGCTAACAATGTGCGCACGCTGCTTTGGGTGCCGTCACAGCCCACGACTAACCGCGCGCTCATCTTTTGCACTGCGCCATCAGTTGTCGCCAAGCTAAGCTCTGCCGCCTCTACAGCGGCGGTATTCAAAGCAATTAAGCGGCTGCCGTGTAGGCGCGTAAGCCATGAAGGAGAACAATTTGCTAGCGCACTTTCTAGGGCATCGCGCAATAGACTGGCGGGCACCAAGCGGCCGAATTCGCTAACGCCTTCTTCTTTAGCATCCAGCAGCACTCGGCCGAAATCACCTCGGCTAGAAATGTGGATACGTTGTATTGGCGCACAGAGCTTGCCATCCAGCGTGAAGCCAAGTCCAGCCATCGTCTGCCAACTAAACGCATTTAAAGCCAAGTGCCGTTCGTCTGCGGCATTTGTCAAGCCTGTCAATGGCTGCGCTTCAAGATGCAATACACGCAGTTTTTTTTCTTGCGCAAAACCGGCAAGAGCAAGTGCCAAACTTGTTCCCACCAGCCCTCCACCGATGACGGCTATGTCAAAGTGCTGATCCATTATCAACAACACCGCCGGTCGCGCTCAAACACGAATCGTTGCCTTAGACTTTTGCGAAATCACCGTATGCGCACCGAGCCCGCGCAGACCCTCCAGGCGCTGGCGTTTGGGCAGATGTGAATGCAAAAACTGCATTTGATCGGCCAGAATATTCCTGTTCGACAAAATTAAGTGCTCAACCCAGCTGGGCCGATAAGGCACCGCAAGCAACGGCATGTTGGCCTGTGCCGGCGTACGACTGCCCTTACGGACATTGCAATTCCAACAGGCGGTAACAACGTTTTCCCATTCATCTGGGCCGCCTTTAGAAACCGGCTGCACGTGGTCACGGGTCAACTCACTTTTGGAGAAATTGCAGCCGCAGTACAAACACAAGCTTTGATCGCGAGCGAATAGCGCTTGGTTGGTCAACGCGGGTGCGGGGTCGATCAAGGTATTTTTCGCACGCGAGCGGCTGGCGACAATCGGGTGTAGGGCCAGCGTCGTTTGCACACCCAACTCGCGGCTCATACCCCCATGCACGATCAAACAAGGCTCGCCCAGCGTCCAGGAAACCGCACCACGTACGTACAAACACACGGCGTCTTGCCAACTCATCCAATCCAAGATGCGGCCACCGCTGTCCAATGACAAAATGCGCGAACTGTGGAGGTCGGGCAAGCCGTCCGTGGTAACAGCAAACTGACTCCGGGGCGGAGCCGTTAAATTTTCTACACTCATAAAGCCACCTGCCAATTCAAATTTGATAAGGAAGTTGCCTACAGCTGGGTTCAAGAATAACCCATGGACTGTGACAGTAGGTGTTTGCCTTGACAAAGCCGCCAAGCAAACGGGGAAGGAATTGCCGCATCCGAGTTGCGCACGGAACGACTTAGGCAATAGGCGCGGACAAAAGTTCAGCGCGAAGCTTGGGGTAAGTTTATTGCGTTGACCGATAGCTTTCAAAAATGCGCACAAACGCAGCTTCTGTGTGGAATTAGGCTTTCAGCAAACCCGCAAAACTTGCAAATGGAAAGCTTGCCAATGCTGCTAGCAACAAGAGGACCGCTAACGCCAAGTTGAGCCGCCCGCGCGTCACTGCTGCATCACCGCTGTGCACCGTCATACGCCGCAACAGACGTGCATTCGAGCTGGGGAAGCGTTTTTGTTTGAGCACTTCCAAGGCGTGCTTGACACACAGCAGGCTCAAACTTAACAGGCAAACAGACAAAACTACAGCAGCGAAAATAAACACCAAATCAAACTGATGCTTGGCAAGCTCGCGCTGGCCGCCTGCCAGCAGTGCGTCAATTTGACCCAACCAACGACGAAACCACCATGCAACAAAAGTCGCAAAAACCAGCAATCCGGCAACGATCCAGAGCGCTCGTTTTTTTTCGGTAGCGTCAGCTTCGTGAAACGACATGGCTTTGGCTCAAATCGGCAAAACGAAGACAAATCGTAAGTAAAAGTAACGTATAGAAGTACACCGCTAGTCGGGCATACTGCTCCGCAAGTGACTGTTTGCAATCGGAATTAAACGCCGTCAAGGACAAATCGGTCGCCACAGCCCTGATCGATACGATCAAACGCGGCACATTCAGTCAACACCTCCGGCACCCCATTCGCGCCTTTTTGCAAGCACACGTGCAGCTCTATGAGCACGGGTTTGCCGCGCATGTTTGCATCTTGGGTTTTTATATTTCGACAATGCAGCGTCATTGCTTGGCCCAGACCAGGAAAGACGCGGTTTGCGGCCGATTTTAGCGCTGCGGCCGCTATTTGCTTACCGCTCGCAAGCTTGAGCGTACTAGCCAACGCTGCGTTTACGCGCTCACTCCAATCGATTGCCGCCAAAAAGTACACATTCGCCGTCAAGCCTGTGCAAGTGCCATGTTTGCGCCATTCGTGGCTCGCCAAACCGTCGACAATTCCGGGCATAAATTGACGCAATCGGCGTGCGTCGATATTGCGTTCAAGTGCCGTTAACGTTATGCCTGCGCCTGCGCATAATTCGGGATAACTGCCTGGGCGCGCATTTTCCGGCCAGAGTCCATGCAACGTTAGTGGCGTCGCGGCGTTTAACGCATCAGTCAGCTTGCGACATTGCTTTTTATCTGGCGAAGTTTCGCAAAACGCCGGGGCCAGACTTAATGCGAGCGTGTAAAACTCAAAACTTGCCGCACTCGCCTCAGGCGGCACAGATCGATTTTGCGTTTGCGAAATTTTTGGTGCGCTGGACGGCGCGGGCTCAACTTTGTGCGTAGACCCGAAGCCCATCCAATTCATCAAAACGGCCGCGATCGCGCCACCGACGATGGTCGCGATGCCCGCTGCCCTGCGGCGTCCGCGTGCACGAGCGTTGGGCATCACGACCAGGTGCGCCTAAATCATTTAGCGCAATATTTGAAAGCGAGCGCGACAGCCACGGTCAACCCAAACACCTTCACGCGTGAACCCCCAGCTTTGGTTTTGCACACAAGCGGCTTTGGAAAGCTGGCGAATTAGCGTAACGCCGCGGCCAATTTCGGTACGACACAAGCTGTAGCGGCCATCTCGGCTGGCACATTCAATTTGATCTTGACCGTAAACCGGTGGCACTACCTCGCGGCGCATGCTGCCAACCAAGTAGCTGTAGCGCTGCTGTTGTTCGCGGTATTCAGCTTCATTGGCGAATTGCTGCGGAATCCAAAAACCATTTTCCGGCGTGCACGCCTGGCATATTTGTCCGTTTTGATCCACCCAGCGCAATTGCCGCGCATCAAAGCGTACGGCTAAGCCGGTTTGCGCAAAACCACCGCCACCAAAACCTACACCGGCACGCGGTGCGCTGATCGGCCGGCCATCCGGCTGGGGTGCCATGGGCCCCATCAAAACTTGCGCGAATCGACGGCGCTCTTTACGGTATTCCGCTGAGGCCAAAAATTCATCCGGAATCCAAAAGCCGGTGCTTGGATCACAGCGCACGCATTCGCCGTTGCGATCAAACCACGCGAGTTCATAGGGCGAGAAAAAGTATCCATCAGCAAAAGCGTACTTGCCCTGCTGTGGCCCCGCGCCAATCTGATCGACCGGCACGCCATAACCGGAATCATTGGTGCAATAGGTGCAAGGCTG
>JAYTAO010000379.1:0-3497 GCA_043737435.1 Rhodanobacteraceae bacterium
CGTTAGCGTAGCAATCCGCCGAAGGTGGATAAATTGCGAAGCGGACAGCCAAATCGGTTGTCAACCAACGTTGCACTGATTAAATTTTGGATTAAACCAAAACTCAAGCTAAATCTAGCCTAAAACATCCCGTCGACGACGTGGGCTCCGCCACGCAAAGCTTTATGTTGAATCGCCTAGCTAGTGACCGTTATCCTATCCCCATGAATATTTCAGTTGAAATGATTACCGATGCTGCAATGTCGCTTTCCAGTGACGCGCGGGCACTGTCGGCAGATCGCCTTACCGAAAGCCCTGATCCGCTTAACGATAGCGATAATCGAGCTGCTTGGGCAGATGAGGCTCTGAAGCGTCTTAGTGAAGCTCGTTCGGGCAAAATAAAGTCAATCCCAGCAGACGAGGTACTGGTCCGCGTTCGTTCGCTGATAAGTAGCCCAAACTAGTAATCGATTCATTGCAAGTGTGCAGGCAGCGTTACAGAGCAAACGGAAGTCATATCTGCATTGCCCGGACAAAAGCCCGTTCCCGCTGAGCTTTTCGAAGCACTTGACGACACGCTTGGTTATGCTAAGCCCCATCGCCTCCGTTAGGAAATGGTACGGCTCTGCCCTTCGACAGACTCAGGGCGAACGGAATTCTTTGCAGCAAAAATTTAACTATGTGCCGACTTATCAGTACCATCAATCATCATAAAAACCGACGTGTACTGTGCGCTAGTTTCATCCACGCGCTGTGTATGCAAAAAATGCAAGGAAGCAAACCATGAAACGTTCACCCCTCACCGTTGTTGGCGCAGCGAGACTCAATGTTGAGCTCGCCGCACTCAAAGCGCTGCGGCCCAAAATCGTCGAGGCTATTGCTGAGGCGCGGGCACACGGCGATTTAAAGGAAAATGCCGAGTATCACGCCGCACGCGAGCAGCAGGGCATGAATGAAGCGCGTATCAATCAGCTGGAAGGCACCCTGTCAATCGCTGAAATCATTGACGCCAGCAAGCTCAACGCCGGTAAGCGCGTAGTTTTTGGCGCGCATGTGAAAATGATTGATCAAGACACCGATGCCGAGATTAACTATCAGATCGTCGGCGATTTAGAAGCGGATTTGAAAGATAACCGCATCAGTATTTCCAGCCCGTTTGCACGCGCATTGATTGGTAAAGAGGAAGGCGACGTCGTGGATATTCAAACCCCAGGCGGCAAGCGTTGCGTCGAAATTGTTGCGGTCAAATATAGCTAGCGCTGACCGCTGACGCTTTGCCCGACTTGATTTAATTCCATGTACACCCAGTGTCTGGACTGCCTGACGATTTATAAAATCGTCGCGGAATCGCTGCAGCTTAGCCATGGCCAATTTCGCTGTGGCCACTGTGGTGCGGTGTTCAATGCGCTACCCAGCCTGACCGAAAAGTTACCCGAAGGTGCGGTGGTTGAGCTTCCCAGAAGCGAGGAAGTACCGGTACCGGCCGTGCTGAGCATTCCGGCGATGCGCCCGGTGCGGCCGTCCGTTCTGCGAACAGATAATCAGGATGTATTGATCAGTCAGTTCGATATTTCCGAAGCGATCAAAGCCACAGATGGCCGGATTGAGCCGGTTTTTTCTGATGCTACGACCACACCTCATAATGCCAGTTCGCAACAGCGGCAAGGCAATGCGGCACAAACCCCTACACCCGACTGGGTTAGCTTTCGCCCGGGCGAATCTGCACCTGCAGTAAAGAAAGTGGAAGTGATTGATCTAGGTCGCGAAGCGCGTTTTTCCAGCAATGAAGCGGCAAAGTCTGCGCCAAAGCCGCTCGCCTCGGGCCGCGCCCACTACGATTTAGGCCCCGTCCCCGGCACCAAAACGCCGCAAAAGCCGACGCCCGCAACGCTGCCTGGGGCAACGCCGGGTTTAAGCTTTCGCGCCGAGGTGCGCAATCACTATGCGCCAGACGCGATTAGCGGCCAGCGTCAATGGCCGTGGGTTTTGGTAGCGTGCATTTTAAGCCTAGCGTTGATCGCCCAGCTGGGCTTTTATCAACGGCGCGCGCTGCTTGCACACGATGATTCGCGCAAGGTGTTGGAATTTAGCTGCTCCCTACTGCAATGTCGGTTGCCACTACGCGAAGATCTGGCGCGTTTGAAAGTGTTGGACAGTGATGTCAAACCGCACCCGCGCACCCAAGGTGCGCTGTTGATTACCGCAAGCCTGCGCAATGAAGCCACTCATCCGCAAAACTATCCCATCGTTGAAGTCAAGCTGCTGGATAAATCCTCACGGCCGGTTGCCTTGCGCCGTTTCGCGCCGCGTAGCTATTTAGCTGACGCCGATGCGATTGCCGCGGGCATCGCTGCGAATGCAAGCTTACCCATTGTTTTTGAGGTGATTGATCCAGGGGCGAATGCCTCTGGATTTGAATTTTCTTTTTTGCCTGGGCCGAATTTAGCCGAGGGCCCGCAGCCTTGAATGTTCCCTAGTGCGCCGATGCCTTGCTCTACCCTGCCGGGATTACCTTTCACCGACGCTGATTCCCGCGACTGCATTTGCCTTAGCAAAATAACCTACACCCGTTTTTATTTGGAGCAACGATATGCGAATTCACAACTTCAGCGCAGGCCCGGCAGCATTGCCGGAAGCCGTACTCAAACAAGCGCAGGCCGAACAGCTGGACTGGCACGGCGTCGGCGCTTCGGTGATGGAAATCAGTCACCGAGATAAAAAGTTTATTGATGTGGCCGAAGCCGCCGAGCGCGATTTGCGCGATTTGATGAACATCCCTGCGAACTACAAGGTCTTGTTTTTGCAAGGCGGCGCGACGACGCACTTTGCGCAAATTCCAATGAACATCGCCACCCCGGAGCAAACCGGGGATTACGTGATTACCGGTGCTTGGGGTCAAAAAGCCGCGAAAGAAGCCGCGAGCTTAGTCAAGGTAAATATCGCCGCCGATGCCGGTAAGTACATCGACGTGCCCGACGTCAGCAGCTGGAAGCTCACCAAAGACGCGGCCTATGTGCACATCACGCCGAACGAAACCATTCATGGCGTCGAGATGCACAGCGTGCCGAAACTAGATGCGCCCATCGTTGCTGATATGTCGTCCAATATTTTAAGCAGGGAAATTAACGTTGCCGATTACGGTTTGATTTATGCCGGCGCGCAGAAAAATATCGGCCCCAGCGGCATTTTGGTGATGATCGTGCGTGATGATCTTCTGGCGCGGCAGCCCCGCAAGCTACCGGCAATTTTTAATTACGCCAAACACGCGGAAAATGGCTCGATGCTCAACACGCCGCCTACCTATGCTTGGTATGTTGCTGGCCTAGTATTTCAGTGGATTAAAGCGCAGGGCGGCGTGGCGGAAATCGCCAAGCGCAACGCCGCCAAAGCCGCCAGCCTATACAGCTATATCGACGGCTCAGGCTTCTATCGCAACGAAGTTGCACATCGCGCGCGCAGCCATATGAATGTGCCGTTTTTTCTACCCAATAGTGATATGGACGCGGCATTCCTAAAAG
>JAYTAO010000380.1:0-21153 GCA_043737435.1 Rhodanobacteraceae bacterium
GGTGAAATTACTAAAGCTTGAACCCACCAAAGATTTTAACGAGTTAAGCCTGGGGCGCTTTGTTTCAATCCAAGCTTCCGATAGCGCGTGTCCGGCAACCATAGTGTTAACGCCAATGGAAAATGGCCGATTTTTGTTGGGTTGCGGTTGGTGCAACGGCGGTTAAATCTGGAATTCGCATGCGCAGCATTTAAGAATTTTTTGTGCAAGCCCTAAGTTTGTCTGAGCGTAAAAGATTATGCTTTGCGCCAATTTCATAATCTTGGAGAAATTCAATATGGCAATCAAATCAACTTCACTTCATTTTCTACCCAAGCTCGCCGCCGCGTTGGCGATCACCTTTACCGCTGCGCAAGCGAATGCGGCCTTCCACCTAATGAAGGTAGTGGAAGTGTTCGGCGGCACTCCAGCCGCACCGAACGCACAATATGTTGTTATTCAGATGTATTCCGGGGGGCAAAATCAGGTGGGCGGGCATGGCATCTCGGTGTTCGGCCCAACCGGTACGTTAATCCAGACGTTTAGCTTTGCCGGGCCAGTGACGGTCGGCACCAACCAAAGTAAAATTTTGATTGCTACGCCCGCCGCAGTCACTTTTTTTAATTTACCCGCGGATCTAAGCATGCCGAATGGTTCGATTCCGATTGCCGGCGGCAAAGCTTGCTTTGATTCTTCGCCGGTGGACTGCTTGGCTTGGGGTAATTACAGCGGGGATATGACCGGCATTGGAACCCCTTTCAACGTTGCCGGAGGATTAGTGCCGACCAAAGCCGCGACAAGACGTTTGAATATCGCTGGCAGTCCAATAATCTTAGAAGCAGGCGACGATACTGACAACTGCTCCACCGATTTTCTCGCGCAAATGCCTACGCCACGTAATAACGCCGGTACTGCTGGCACGATTCCGCTAAACACCTGCCCAAACATGATCATTGAAGGATTGGAGGAGTGTGACGATGGCAACGCTACCAACGGCGACGGCTGCTCATCTGCCTGTTTGATTGAACCCGCGTTGCCCAACTTAATCTTCAGCAGTGGGTTTGAGAATTAGTTGTCCAAGCGTTGTTTGTTCGAGAACTATTTGTTTTAAGTACTGAGCCCGCGAGGTAGTCTGGCGCACTCATTTAGCGCGCCAAATTAACAAAGGTCGAATGCATCCTTTCGAGCAGCTCATCACCCAGCGTATCCAGGCCGCGCTGTCCTGTTTTGATCCGAATGAAGCGTTGCCCGCACCTAAGACAGCGTCGCAATGTACGATTTTGATTCCAGTTTTTAATGGTTTGGCTATGCTGTTGCGGTGTTTGGACAGCGTTTTGCAATTCGTCGATGCGAGTCACCTAATTGTTCTTGCCGATGATTGCAGCACAGATGCAGAAGTTGCAGTCACGCTCAACAGTCTTGCCATTCAGCATAAGCAAATTCGCTATCTTCGACGTGAGCAAAATTTGGGGTATCTCGATAACGTCAACGCGGCGCTATTGGCATTGTCTGGCGATGTCGTTGTGCTCAACAGCGACACCGAGGTGGGGCCAGAGTTTATTGAGCGCTTGCAGCGCGCCGCGTACTATCGGGAAAAAATTGCTGCGGCCTGCCCGGTTTCTGACAATGCCACGCTCTTGACGCTGACCTCATGCGAATGGCTCGCGCAGTTTTCGACGCTGCAAATTCAGAACGCGGTCGCGAGCGTGGCGCGCGCAACAATTCCTAGTCTGCCGACTGCGGTAGGTTTTTGCATGTATCTGCGGCGCGATGCAATCGCTGAGTTGGGGGTGTTTGATCGTTTTTTTTCCCCCGGCTATGGTGAGGAAGATGATTTTTCCCAGCGTGCGCGCGCTGCGGGTTGGGAATTAGTCGCAGCACCGGATGTATTTGTGCGCCATGTTGGCGGGGCAAGTTTTGGTCGGGGTGCCGAAGTATTGAAATTGCAACAAGCGCATGCGGCACGTTTGGCGTGGCGCTGGCCTAATCATGAGTCAGACATACGCACGTGGTGGCGCGATTGGCCCTTACGTGAGCACGCCGAACGCGTGCGCGAGTGGCTAAGTCAGCATTTAAACCGTGCGGCTGTGCGCAAGCCTCACATTTTGCATGTCCTACATCGATTGACGCGCATTGGCGGCACCGAAAATGTCGCGCGGGCTTTGGTTGACGCCTTGGACACGAATGCCACGCACACAATTGTCGCGGTCGATCCTGTTCCGGGCGTCTGGTCTGACGCGGTTGAATCCCGTTTGCCGGGTGGCGGGCGTTTACTGATGTTTAATAGTGCCAACGTGCAGGCGAATCACAAAATTGCGGCATTACCAGCGGATTTGTCGGATCCGGCACTTGAGCGCAGCTTTGCGCGTTTGCTACACGGCGCAAAGTTTGATCTGGTTCATGTGCATCACCTAGCCGGTTGGAACAGTTTGTTGCTGCCCAGCATCGCGCGTGCGTTGGCTGTGCCGGTGGTGCTGGGCTTGCACTGCCATTACGCGCTCTGCCCAGATCCAGAAATGGTGCATAGGCCCGATCAGCAGCCTTGTCAAAAACTGCGTGCCACCGATGACGCAGAATGTAGCGCTTGCATTGGTTTTCATCGACAGCCACGACTCGGTGGCACGTTATTGCCGATCGCGATGTATCTAGGCGCGCGCTCGGTATTTTGGCAGCGCCTGCTGTCTGACTGCGCCGCGTTGATTGCCCCGACGAACTACCTAGCCGCAAGAATTGGTGCCAATTTCCCAGATATTCAAGCCCGCACGCGCGTGATTGCGCATGGGATGCCCGCCACCGAGTTGCGTAGTGCACGCGCGGCTACCGCAGCATTTAGCGGCGAATACAAAAAAACCTTGAAAGTGGGCTTTTTAGGTGGTGATGGCCCGCACAAAGGCTACGGCTTAATTAAAGCACTTGCCAAGCAAACGCAGCACTTACCTATTGAGTACATCGCGTTTGGTATCGGTGCACCAGATTCAAAACTGCCGAAAAACCTGAACCAAAATCCAGCGTTTACACCCAATGCCCGGACTCGGCATTTGATCGGGCTTGATCTGATTTTGTTGCCGTCGATGATGGCGGAAACCTTTTCTCTGGTACTTTCTGAGGCTCTTGCCTTTGCTATACCGGTGATCGCCTCAGATCGCGGTGCGTTTATTGAACGCATTGAGCACGGCGTTGATGGCTGGCGTCTAGATGTGCGCTTAATTGCGCCTTGGGCAGCGCTGCTAGCCGAGCTTTGTACCGTTGCTGGCCGCGCCAAACTACATGCGGTGCGGCGAAATATTCTGCAAAAGCCGAGTCTAGATTGGGATAGCCAAGCCCAGCACTATTGGCAGGTCTATGAAGAAATCTGGCACACGATCGCAAAAAATTTGCCGTCTACGAAAGCCGACATTTCCTGCGCTCTAGGCGATCCAGCTAGCGCGCGAATAAAAAAGACACGCCCGATTGGCCCGATTCTGCATCCATTAGAATGGGTCAAAAAGCGTGCAGATCGCGCGGGTCCGCAGATTTTGGCAATCGCGCGCAATCATTGGGCGCAGAGTCAATACCGCGTGCATCTGCCGCTAGCTGCGTTACATGCTGCTGGAAAAATTGAGCCACCGGCGATTTGGTGTTCGGCGCATGACAGCTTGCCGCAAATAGAAGAGGTAATCCAGATCGATCCGGATACCGTCGTATTTTTGCATGGCTTAGATGCGGCGTCGCTGGCACTGATGCAGGCGCTCAAAACGCGGGTGCAGCGGCCACGTTTGGTGTTTTTGCTGGATGATTTAATCATCGTTAAAAATGCAAATCGCGGCGATGCACAATACAGCGAGTTGGTACAGGCCTTGCGTACCGCGTTGGCAACTTGTGATTTATGTATTTGTACAACGCCAATGCTAGCTAAAACCATTGCAACTGAGCTCGGTTTATCGACTAAACAAATAACGACGATACCGAATGCGCTGCCTGAGCAGCCCTGGGCCCGATTGGCTGCTACGCTAAGCCAACTGAAAAATGCTAACCGTACAGCGCAAAACGCCACCCGTTTACGCGTGCTTTGGGCAGGCGCTGCACAACACCAAGCGGATCTTGATCTGTTGTTGCCGGTCGTGCTGGCGACCAAATTGAAATATCAATGGGTATTTTTTGGGCTCTGCCCATCTGGGCTTGCGGGCGATGTTGAAGTTGAATTTCATGGCGCTGTTGAATTCGCTGATTACCCTGAGCGCTTAGCAGCGCTGCAGGCAGATCTTGCCGTAGCGCCCCTGTTGGACACCGAATTTAATCGCTGCAAAAGCCCACTCAAGTTGCTCGAGTACGGCGTTTTGAGTCTGCCGGTAGTGGCGTCAAGCCTAATTCCATACTGTGAAGCGCCAATTTTGCGTGCGGCGAGTCCAGATCAATGGATAAAAGCCCTCGCGGTTTTGGACTCTCCAGCACGACGTGTGGAATTTGGCCTAGCGCTCAAGGATTGGGTTAAGAAAAAGCATGCGCTTTCAGCTGAATCCATACAAACTTTATGGGAAAAAACTTTTTTTTGCAATGAATAGCACATGATAACCTCCGGTGATAAAAACCTTTAAGAGGAATCGTTTATGAAAGTAAAATTAGTTTACGCAGCGGGGTTGGGCATGGCCGCAATCAGCACGCAGGCCTCTGTCGACGCATACGGCGGCGAATTCCGCACCCTAACCCCAGCGAGCGCGATATCCCAGTTTGCCGCATTGGTTGGCTCAGACGAAGCGGTCAATCCCAAAGAAATTCTCGAATCGTCGCTAAACGCGGTATTGGACAGCTCCGGTTGCATCAACACACTCGCTGACACCAGCGGTTTGTTCGGTTGGTACGCCGAACCCGTTGCAACCCCACATACAGCGTTTGCAAGCAATGAATTTATGGGCCGAGAGGTTGTTTCTGCTGGCAACACAATCGCTGTATCGTCAAATACTCGGCTTGCAATTTTTGAAAACAATTTGCAAAACCAACTCACGTTTGAAGCATTGACACCACCTGAGGTTTCCGTTCAAACGCGTCGTATTGCAGTTTCACCCAACGGCCAAGAGATCGCAGTCAACGATTCTTTGTTTGGCACTCTCACTTTTTATCGGCGCGGCGTTTCGGGTTGGAGCGGCGTGGCGGCGGCGCAAGTTTTGGCTTTAAATGATCCAAACCGTACCGGCGAAAGCCTCGCGTATTCCGCTGACGGAAGCCAATTTTTTGTCGGCGGCACAGGTGTAGATAAAGGCGTTAGAATTTTTGAACGCGACATGGTCGGTAACTGGCAATTGAGCAGCAAAACGCTACCCGGCAAATTTACCGGCGTTAGCCAGCTGGCTTGGAGTGCGAATCGCTTGCTGGTGGCAGATCGAAATTCCATCCTGGTTTACAAGCCGGTAACCGATGGCTTCGCATTTAGCCACGCGATTGGGTTGAGTTCGCCGCCGGGGTTTATTAAACCGTTTGAGAATGGTTTCAGCGTCAATGTCAACGCGCAACTGCAGATTTTTCGTTTTAACAATTCGTTTTTTAATCCAGGCTTTGTTCGAAATTTCGGAAATTTTGGCAGTTCCGGAGTTTCCGAAGTGTCGCCGAGCGTATTTGTTGCGGCGACTGCGAAGGGTCCGAACGTATTCGAACCGTGTGGCCATATTGACTTCTTTTCCGCCATCGACGGGATACAGCACGGAAGTTTTGCGCTACCCAAAGGCGACTCGATCTTCGCCACTAGCGTTGTTAGCGGGCCTTGGGGCGTTGTCGTTGGTGGTATAACTCTTGCTGGCGCGGGCGAGGTTTATCTAATCAGCCGGGATCGTATCTTCGGCGGACAGAATTCGCCTGTAGGCACTAATGGCAAAGGCCAGGGTAGTTTTGAGTAATCGCAAATAAGCTCGACCCAAGCCAGTACGCAGCATTAATTTGTTGCTGCCCGGTACTTTGGTACAGCTTGACCGCATCGCGCATCAAGCCTAGTTTGCATCGAACCTGCACATCCGCGTGCAGGCTTTCGCAACCAAACTCGGAGATCCCTATGCGCATCAAAATGCTCAAGTCTGCTCAGCTACTTTGCCGCACCGCACTTGCGTTGTTGCTGCCTTTGCCACTGCTGGCGGCTTGTATGGACAATGTCGTATTAGTGCACGGCAATGCCGGTGCACCTTCTGATTCACCGCAATCGCCATCTCCTGCACCGGCAAAATCGATGTCATCGGGCAATCCGTGGGCGTAACGCTGGCGGCGCACGAAATAGATCGATTAGCACTAAGCCCGTTCCTCGACTCCTTCGTCGGTATTGCCGGAGCCTATCGCGGGCTGGGGTCTTGCGCTAGTTACCCGATTAATGTGCCGAGTTCCACCTGCGGCAATTGGGGCCTGTCCGTGGGCAGTCCCTTGGTCAACCGTTTGGCCGGTAAAAAGCCTGGTGCACGCGCGTATTCGATCAAATCGAACATCGACCAAATCGTCTGCTCGACCGGCGTATGCACAGTCGGCGGCGTGCACACCTCAACAATTCCAGGTCAAAACGCCACTTACACCTATGCGTTGGGGCATTTCGGCTTGCTTAGCAATACCGCATTTTTGCAGGCGGATTTGATTCAGTAGTTTTTAGTATGGCCGATGCAACGACCAAAGTTGCCTCGCTATAAAAGCGCCTCGTGCTTAGAGCTGAGGCCGCTCTAACATAGGATAATAAAATGGGCTTCGGGCGGCGTTAAGCTGCCCGAAGCCCGTGTTATCTATAGATGCGCGACGTTCGCGGACTGCGAATATATTTATTCCTTGACCTCAATTGCCGCCGCAGTGGACTCAGCCTCGCGCGCCTGCACTTTGCGCTCATACATGCTGCTGGCAAAACTGCGGGGACGGGCGAATTTACCGGCGTTGGTGGCCTTGATGCGATAGCGGTATTCGCTTATCGAGTCGGTAGCGGTGGTGTAAATCACGACGCGATCTTCGCGTATTTCTTGATGCGCCGCCGCGTTGCCGGAGCTTGAGATCGCGCTGTCCACGCCGCCGTCGCTGATGGCTTCAAAACCGCCTGGCAATAGATCAATCAGCGCGATATCGGCATGGCCTGCATTATCAATGCTGCGCAATTTGATCGAAACGGTTAGTTCCTCACCAATTTTCAGCGGCCGGGTCAACGCACTACCTTGGGCATCAAAATATACTTTGCTGACTTCAATGCCGTTATTTTGCGTTTTCACGGCCAGACTTTGATCAAAGCCGGCTTCGGTCATGGCATACCAAACCGTACCGCTACCCGCCTTAGCAATATGCAAAGACTTTGCGTCAGCGCTGAAGCTGCCGGCGTGCAGCCAACCTTGTGCAGCACCAAAATTTAGCGATGCGCCACTAGCAATTTTTTGCTTAAACGCAATCGTGCTCCCCGGGGTATTTTGCGCCGCAGCCTCCAGCGCCAGCATGGTCAACGCCGAGGACAGTGTGTTGTTGGTGCCTTCCTCAATCGGTGCGATTAGGCGCTCGTAAGTTTTAGGCGCAATCGCTTTGGCTTGTTGTGGAAACTCCCTATGCAGCAGATATACATTCAAAGCGTCCGCCACCGCCGGGTCGAAGTAATTCGCGTAACTGTAAGCCTGCAGCTGTTGCGTATTAAGTGCCTGCACGGCGGCTTGCGCGCGGCTATCCGCTGGGCCGCTAACTTTCAGTAATTTTAAGCTGGCCGCCAACAGTAAAGACGTGACGTCAGTACGCTGGCTTTCCGGCACATTTTTATCCAACGTCTCCTGTATTCCAGCGATTTCAGCCGTCGTGGTAATGCCCGCACGGGTGCGCACGTAAACCGCTAAAGCGCGGGTACGCAGGCCGGATAAATTATTGAGCGAAGCGTCGTTCACCAGCGTTTTTAGATAGCGTTCGGTCGCCGGCCAAAGTGCTGCCGCGCGCTCAACTCGACGCGTCTTCGCTTCTTGAATAAGCAGGCCGATGTAGGCCGAGACAAAAGCATCTGAGTTTGGCGATTGATTCCACAGGCCAAAGCCGCCCTCGGAATTTTGTCGGCTCGCAAGCTGGTTGATGATCTCCTCAAACTCGACAGGAACCTCACCGGTTGCGGCAAGCGGTGCTAGTTCGGGATGGGTATTGACCACCAGCCGCGCGAACGCCTGACTCGCTAGTTGTTCGCTGCAGGCATACGGGAAGTCATCCAAATAACCGGCCAAGCCGCGTGCCAACACTAAAGGCGTGGCACCGGCGACCAATTCGCGACGGCTAAATTCTGGCCAAAGTATTCGCAAATCTTTCAACTCAGCGCTAGCGGCATCAATGCGCCCAACGCGCATAGAACTAACGAAGGGATTTGCCGGGCGCACCGACAATTCCACCGTACGCTTGGCATTGAGTGCGCCTGAGGCCGCCACAACGCTAATTGCGGCACTGCCAAATTTTTGGCTAACGCCGGTATTGGCGGATACCGCAAACCGCAGCACGCCCTCCCCGCCTGGGACGAGCTTGATCGTTTGCACGGCATTAACCAAGCTCAAGCCCGGAGCCACAGTTACTCGGACTTCAATAGCTTTTTCGGTCAACTCACTCGCCTGCATTTCCGGTGTTTTTGGGTAGCTAACGTTGACACTGGCACTAAATTGATCGCCTGGGCTCAGCGTTGTCGGCACATTGGCTTGCAGGACAAAATCACCTCGCACTTGCGCCTCACCACGAAAAGTGCCGATACGCGCAGCACTGACGGCAACCGCGAACACTTTCAAAGTGCCATTAAAGTATTCGGGCGGCGTGTAGCTAAATTGCGCCGTCCCGTTCACGCGCTGAATTCCAGACCAATAGACGGCTGGCTTGTCAGTTTTACGCTTGAACGGATTTAAATTTGAACCCAGCAATTCTTCATCACCGCCGCCGGGTGCACTCGATTGCAATAAGCGCGAGAACTCGGGCAGGATCAAATCTAGAATTTGCGCAGTATCAACCTGCAGGCGGCGCTTCGGGAAAAAGGTATTGAGCGGATTCGCTAATTGGTAACGCGCCACCTGCAAAATGCCTTCATCAACCGCAAATACCACCACGTCCGCTCCGCCATCGGTGCTGACGTCAAACTTTAGTTCCTCGCCCGGCTTGACGCGCTTTGGCGTTGTAACAGTAAGCGCTTGGGTGCGCGGGCCACGATCCAAGGTGAAGGGAATCGCGCCATAGCTGAGCGGGCTCATGAAAATCTCCGGCGAATCTGGGCTGCGCACAAATTGCACGCTCAAATAAGCGCCGCCTTCTAAATCCTCAGGGATGCGGATGTGCTGCACCGAGGATTCGGTGTCGGCCTTAAACCACGCGTGGGCATAGACTTTGTCACGTTCAATCGTCAACAGCCCGGTACCCCTATACGGCGCGCGAATATTCACTTCTAAATCTTCACCGGCGCGGTATTCCGGCTTGGAAAGCGCCAGTTCCAGTTCGGCATTGCGCTCTAAGGAGCGGCTCAAATTTGCCGCGCCAGCAACGCTGTATTGAATCGCATTGACTTCAATATCGTCAGCGGTCAACAGCTTTAGCTCAAACCTGCCGGGGTTTGCGGTATTAAGCTTGATCGTGTTGATCGCGGGCTTTAGCGTTAACGGCGTATCGCTGATGCGATCCACGCGCTCTTGCGAGATATATTTGTACACACCCGAGTTTTGTTTAGTTAGCACAGAGACGAATTTCTTTTCTTCAATAACAATGCGCAAGCCGCTTTGCGCGGTCGCATTCCCGCTTGCATCTACCGCCACGACTTCGATATTGCGGACTGCATCTTTGCTGATGTAGCTCAAACTGTCCGCGCTTTTCAGTCCGACTAGCGAATCAGCCGTCGAGACCAAGGTTTGCACATAACTCGTCACGCTACGTCCCGATCCGGCTTCAAAAGCTTCACTAGAAACCGTCAAATAGAACGTGCCAGCACTATATTTCTCTAACCCCAGCGCAAACTCGGCTTTGCCGGTCGCATCTGATGTTTGCTCTTCCAAGGTGTTGCTGAAACTTTCATGGTTGCGGGTTGGGTCAAAAAAACTAAACCCTGGAAAGCGCTCGAAACTAGGCACCGTGGGCGAAAACTGCAGATTAGCGGTCACGCGTCGATCTTGCGCGGGCGTACCAAAAAGTGTGTCGACCTGCACGAGCGCACTCAAACCCTCAGGGTTGACCCAGCCCACGCCGGCCTGCGCGGAAAAATGGCTGCTCATTTTCATCTGGTCTGGTAAGAATTCTTTTACCTCGACGCTGACCTCGCCAAGCGGCTCATTGCGTTTGGAATCGCTGGGCTGGTACAGCCGCAGCGTGTAGCTACCGCTGGCATCGGCTTGAGTGGTCGAGTATTGAAGCGCGACAAACCCAGTGTCATTAAGCGTAATTGCATTGTCGTAAACAGCCACGTCGCTTGGGTCGGTGATTACAGCCTGCAGCGGCACACCGGCTAGTGAGTTTTTCCATTCAAATGCACGCGCGATAATGCCGAAATTAATGCTGTCTCCAGGCCGATACAGACCGCGATCTGAAAACGCGTGCACTTTCAATTCCCCCGGCGAAGCGGGTGTATCGTTGCCACCAATTTCAAAGCGCGAATAGTCTTGATCGTGCTCAGATTTGATCGGCAGAAAGGACATGTCTTCACCACGCGTTACTCGCAGCATCACCGGCTGATGTTCGCGTGTGTAATCAGCAAAGCTCTCCAAACGCGCATGCCCAGCAGCGTCGGTCGTCACGCTTTGCACGCTCACGCCGTTCACCCCGATCACATCGACTGTCACCGCTTCCGCTGGAGTTCCGCTATGAATTTCTTCGACGAACACTTCTCTAGTTTCATCCCAAGATTTCTTGGCCACCACGCCAAGATCGCTCAGCACGATCAAACGTTGCGCTTTGCTGTCGCCCTCGTGCAGGTCACCATCAGTAAGCTCAGCCATGCGCAAATTTTCTTTGCCAGAGTTCGCCACCAGTTCGGTGAGCTGGATGTAAAAAACACCATGCTTTTCAGCAGTAAAATACGGGCTTAGATCAATCCCTTCATAGTGAGTTGCGCCCGCTTTCTGGCTGGGCAGACGCACGATGCGCTCGAAACGCTCGACTAAAGAATCCTGCTCCATATAGTAAAAGTTAGGATTTTTAAAACTGCCGTCGTTGTATTTGACCCAATGCTGCAGCTGCTCCGGCAACACGCGCGACACTTCCAATTTGTAGGCGATCACATTGCGGCTCAAAATACTGACGCGCTTTTCGCCTTTAAGCGACAGCAATGCGCCGTCGCCAACAAAACTTAGCGCCTTGGGAAATTCGGGAACCCGCAGCACCGTTTGATATAGCTCGGCCAGTTTTGTGCCGCCAAACGCGGTCGTGTTTTTCGCGACTTGCACATAGATTGAACGCCCGATTGGTGCGTCAAAGCGAAACGTATGACTGGCCAAAACATCACGCTCGCCGGGTAGGTGGGCCAGCTTAAGCTTCTGCGCTTGACGCAAAATTGCCTCAGTGACATCCGTGCTGGACCACTCATAGGCATATTCGTTTGCCGGTTTTCCCGGATGATTGCGCGGCAAAACATAGGCTGTCGTGGCATTACTGATTGCTTGATCGGCGATACTTTCATTCATTGCGATCAGCAAAATTTGCTCCGGGTCGCCTTCGGTGTTTTCTGCGCTAGCGAACTCTAAATTCTCGACATTAAGCGAATACAGCGAAGGCAGCAGCAAAGTGGTCGCACCGGCAACCGCCTCATGATCACCATCGAATGGGCTGCTTAGCGAGCTTCGCACACCTTGCGCGACATTCAACGTGAGCGTTGAGCCGGCATCGGGTAATTTGAGGGCATCCGTCGTGACGTAGGCGATGAGGTTTTTTTCGTCATAGCGAACGCTAAACTGCGTGCTGTGCAAAGGGTCATTTGCGGCAAGTTTGGCCTCAGGAAATTTTGCGGTGTCCGCCGTCGCGGTCAATGACAGCTTACTTTCAAGCGATTTTGCTTCGACTGGATGTGAGAAATTTAGCGTGTAAATGGCTTGCTTGAGCAAGGCATTGGTCGGATCTTGGTTGTATTCACTGGCCAAGCTGATTTCAAATTTCGCGGTGCTAAATGCAAACTCTTTCTTGTCGACAATGACATGCGGCGCATACGCCAGTTTCGGGGTAATCACCACGGTAAATTGCGTGCCGATCGGCCAATCAACGGCAGGCGTAAACGCCAATGAGCGATCACCCCGCCAAGCCCACGTGCCAGGCAAAGCCGGTGATAACGTCACGCCTTTTAGCGCCTCTAACTTAGTGGTTTCAGCGGTGGCATCAATAGGTGCGACTGAGCCGTCGAAGTCGATGCTAAATGCGGAGTAATAGATGCTTTCCGCACGATAGTCTGTAGCACTTGGTGGAGCTAGCGTGGCATGGACTAAATTGGGTGGCTCAGGCGCCACGTAGTTGGCCCAAAAGTTTATTCCCCACGCTACGCCAGCAATCAGTAACACGGCAAATATTGCTCGAAGCGGGCGGGCGCGGGCGTTTTGAATCAGGGCGCTCAACCAATGCGGTGCCGTGTAGTTGGCATGTCCAAACAGGTTTGAAAACAAAGCGGGAATTGCGCTTAAAAACCAGCGAATCAACCAAATAATTCCGAAAAACGCGCGCGCAAGCCACTGCATAGAGCCAACCTTTAGAATGAAATTTGTTAAATTTTCGTTTTGCACACCGTGAAGTCTGCGCGTTTATAACCGCAAAATTTATGGCGATTCAGGGCGCTGCCGGGCAAATTGCGGACAACTCAAGGTATGAATTGCTTCACCGCGTTGGCAATACACCTCACGGGAAAAGCGCACCGACATTGCGAACCTAATGAAGCAAACTCGTCGTTCAAAGCTAGATTGCTTCGCTGCGCTTGCAAAAACGAGTTTCTGAGTCTCGGGGCGGCCGCCGTGTGGCTGAAAACTCGCAATGGATGAACCCAGAAAGTTTTGAAAACGCCACTTTTCCAAATTAGTTTGAGTCGCTCCTCGGAACTAACGCAAGATTTTTGAGCGCGCATTCGAATACAGCAATGGCTTCAACACCTGTGCCAAGACAAAACCTGCAATAAATCCGATGACGTGTGCCAACCATGCCACCGCCGAAATTGACGTTCCGGTAACGGTGTAAAGCACTTGCAACAAAAACCATAGCCCGATCAAAGTTGACGCGGGCACACGCACAAACTGAAAATAAAGTCCCAATGGCAACACAATGCCTAATGAAGCGCGTGGGAATAAAAAGAGATAAGCACCAATCAGGCCGCTCACTGCACCACTAGCCCCAACAATAGGCCCGGTTTTATTGGTTAATAAAAAAGCTGAGGCAATATTTGCAATTGCACCGCAGAGCAAAAACAGCAGCAACACCAGCCGCGATCTAAAAACGCGCTCGACGGCAAAGCCGAATAGCATCAGGAACAGCAGATTTCCGAACAAATGTGCACTGTCGATATGCACAAACAACGCACTTAGTAACTTAGCAAAATCGGCGTCAGGCAAGCGCAACGATAGCTCGGTCGGAACCACGCCCCAGTCGTGCATAAAATTCGCGCGCGCCGAGGGCGTAAGTAAAAACTCCCAAACAGCCACGCCCACCATCAGCGCTAAAATACACGGAGTCGCCCAGCGTAATTTTAGCTTTGGATGTTCGTCAACGTGGACGAACATAATTTATAAAGACTGGCGGGGATAAAAAAACCGTTTGCCTTGGTATTCGCATTCAAGTCCGTCCGCACGGATTTTGGTAATGCTGACCTTGCTTTCGATTTGCTCGCCCTCGGCGTAGCGTTTGCCTGCGATGATGACAAAGCGAAACTGCTGCTGTGCATTGTAAACATACATAGACACGGCCATTTTTGGTAGATCATGGCGAATTTGGTAATCCAGCTCGAAAATACTGGGCAATTCAGGCGCACTTGGCGGTATCGGGTCAGGCGGTGCTACGGTCTGCGCAGCTGCAGGCACTTGCACTACAGGTGGGGCAGCAACCAGGACTTCTACTGCTTTGGAACCGACAGGCTCGGTTTTTACCGCTGGCGTAACAGGTGCAACCTGTACCAGTGGCGCTGCTGCCACTTCGACTCGCGCAGCTTTTCTATTAAATTGCGCTGCACCAGTTAAAGGGGTATCTAGGCTAGGCACACTAAAACGGGTTGTGCCGTTCACGCCTAAGTCGCTGACGTTTGCCTTGCTGGTAGTTATGTTTGTGGAAGGTACTACAGCAGGAGTTTCGCTAAGGCTTAAATCAGCCTGAGGCAAATTTTGTGCATTCTTCAATTTTTCAGCGCGAATTCCGGCCGCTTTACCGGCATTGGTTTCACGCTGCACTACCGCACTGCCTGCAGTCACTTCGCTTGATTCCCTCGAATTTGCACGAAACCACCATGCACTAAGCCCAAGTAGGACGAACAGACTAGCGAGCGCCCAGATTCGCAATCTAGAGCTGGTCGGTGAAGACGTTCCCGTAGCTGCCAGCTTAGGTGCCTGACCTTTTTGGCGCTGAGCGTCGGCTCGCTTTAGTGCATCAAAAATGATTGACATGGATGCTTAAATGGTTGGGAATGACAAAAAGCAGCTGACCACAGTAATAAGAAAAAGTTTTGCAGACATCAAAATTCTGGATCCCAATCGACAATCATTATAGCGGCGGCGAGGTCTACGCTCATTACAAATTGCCCCGGTATATAGGGCAAAAGTCGTTGTCGGTCCCCTGCTACCACCATTACATCATTGCTGCCGGTCGACATCATTTCTTCGATAAATCCCAATGCCACACCTTGAAGGTTTTCTACGTTAATCCCAATTAAGTCGCGCCAGTAGTAATCGCCAGTGTTGAGTTTAGGCAAACAGGAGCGCGGTACTGAAATCAGCGCGCCCAGCCACCGCGCAGCTTGATCGCGGTTTTCAATTTCAGAAAATCGGGCGGCAAGCGAGGTTCCCGCCCCGCGAATCTTAAGCGGAACACTAACTAAATTTGAAGATACAGGCAGCAGGGACGAATCGCTGGAAGATTTCGCAGCAGAGTTGCCAGATGCGCGAGAACCTGGACGAGCAAGCGTCCAGGGCCGATATTTAAAAATGCCATCAGCTGGCTCGCAAAAACTTTTGATTTTCAGCGCGCCTTGAACGCCATGGAGGCCGCTGACGAGGCCGACCACAACGTCGGTCATGTGCTAATTACGCGGCAACAGCAACTGGCACAACAATGGCGTTGCGCGCGCGCTTGATCAACGAACGGACTTTTTCGGTTGGCTGCGCGCCGTTACCTACCCAATGTGCTACGCGACCTAAGTCCAATTGCAGCGGCACTTCTTTACCCATCGCAACCGGGTTGAAATAGCCAACGCGCTCAATATTTCGGCCGTCACGTGAACTGCGCTCGTCAGTCACAACCACATGATAGAACGGGCGTGCTTTCGTCCCTTGGCGGGAAAGGCGAATTTTGACCATTAGAATTCCTTTTCTACGCAACGCGTAATTAAAATAAATGAATGTTTGTTTCAGCAGCGCCGGCAATAATTTAGCGCGAGACGCGAAGTCTTCAAGTATAGCCGGGTTAGTCGCACGATTCGCAACATGCCCGGGCACTTAGGTCTGAATTCCTTCAGCTTTGCGGTGCCAAGTACCGTTTTACGCAGATAACAAAATCTTCACGGAAGATACACAATAGCAAGGGATTTAAGCCATACTTTAGAAAGCCAATCTACGCTACTGTTAATGAATGTTTCGATCGCCCATTAGCTTAAGCCGACATCTATTTTATTCACATTTGCTCTGCGCACTTGTCGTAGCGATGGCTGTGGCGAGCTATTTATATTATTCCATTAGCGTGGACGTTGTTCAAACCAACCAGGCGAGGCTGAGGTCCGCATTTAATTTGTTAACTGCGCAATTCGATAGTTTAGACCCCGCCCGCCTAGCTTCGAGCACGCCTGAATTGATTGCCAGACTTGATTTGGCGTTGAGTAAGGCAATAAATACGCAGCAATTGTCCTCGGCCACTATTTTTGTCGGTGAGAAACGCTTAGCTGGCACGCCGCTAATGGATGCAGGTCGTCACGGCGATCTAGTACTGGAAGGCGAACTCACGAGCTATACGGATCCAGCGACTGCAACCAAGACTCAATACCGCCTTGTTTTACGTGCCGATGGCACCGCGCAGCAATTGCGACTCACTGAGATTAGAAACTACGCGCTGCTTGGCTTTATCGGAGCGGTTGTGTTGTCTTTGTTGTTTGCACGCGTTTTTGCGGCGCGCGTCAACCGGGCTCTTGACGCACTGGTTGAACGACTACAGCAGGTTGCTGCGGGCAATTTTGACGCGCGCATCCAAACGATTGCGGAAGATCCCACTGGACGACTCGCTTTAGCATTTAATGATATGAGCGAGCGCCTGCAGCGAACAATACGAGAACGTGAGGGAACTCTTACACAGCTGCGTGAAGCACGCACGCAACTTGAAGGCTCAATCCGTGATCGTAATAAAGAGCTTGTTGATCTCAACATTTTACTACGCGATGAACACGAGCAGCGCGCGCAAATGGAAGCCAATCTTGCTGAAGCTGCGGCGACCGACCCGTTGACGAAGCTTTTGAATCGGCGTGCATTACTGGGGTTAATGCAGCACATAGGCGACACTATGCGTAAGAATGGTAAAAAATGCTGCATTGCGACTTTGGATATAGATCATTTCAAACAAGTCAATGATCGTTTTGGGCATGATGTCGGGGATCAAGTGTTGAGTGCGGTAAGCGCAGTTATCCGGAAACATTTGCGCGCCGATGAGGCCGCTGCGCGCTGGGGTGGCGAAGAGTTTTTGCTTGCCTGGCCTGATCAAACGCTAAGCGTCGCAGAGCAACGCGCGGACCGATTGCGCGAACTCATCGGAGATTGCAATTTTGCCAACGGAGATTTACGCATTACCGCGAGTTTTGGAATTGCCGAATGGGCACCATCTGAAACCTTAGAGTCCGCATTAAAACGTAGTGACAAAGCCCTGTATTGCGCAAAAGCAGAAGGCAGAAACAGAGTACGTGTTCAAAACGAAAACTGAGCCGAAATGTGCACAAGCGTAACGCGACACGATTTTTTATAATTTTCCCCGCAAACTCGAAAAACCCCGTGATATGTTGCGGCGGACGCTGATGCTAGCGCCGCGTAGTTCGGCCTCGGATGCAAACCAAATTCGACTTATATTTCAAAGCAGCTAAGGTGTGTTATGTCAGCTACTAAATCCTCAAATAAAAAATTTCTGCTACCCGTCATCGTTGGTGTTGTTTTTTTGGCTGCGGCAGGTTACATCGTGATGGGTTTAGTCAGCAAAGAGGACGTTTCTGCGCAAAATGATGCCGCTGCGGGCGTTCAGGCCGTGGCTCAAGCAGGTGCCTCAGACGCACCGGCAACACCGGAGGATTTGCAACGGATACTAGCTGAAGCGAAAGATGCCAACGAGAAAGCGCAATTGGTTTCACCGGAGGGAGCAAATGCCGTTGAGCTTTATCTGAAAGCGCTGGAGATAGACCCCGAAAACCGTATCGCAAAGGATGCTTTGAACGAAATCATGCCGTATGCGATTGATCGCGCGGATCAATACATTAGCGAAGGTAATATTCCGCAAGCTGAGCGCGCATTAATGCTGTTGCGCAAGGCCGATCCAAGCTCTTCAGTAATTTTAACAACGCTTGCAGGAAAAATCGAAAACCTAAAACGCGTCCAATCTAGCCGCGATGCCGAGCAACAGGCTTTAGTGCTAGCGCAACAGCAACAAGCGCAACAGCGGGCGCAGGAACAAGCCGGCACAGCGACACCTGCGCCAGCTACAACTGCTGCAGAAACTCCTGCCGTTGCACCGGTTAGTCGGCCCAGCCAGCCAGTGGCTAGCACGCCAAAACCCACGACACGGCCGATTACTGCACCCACTCCAGTCGCCACCGCACCCAGTGCGGAGGATCACAACTTCCAGCTCACCCGCAAAGTAGAGGCCAGCTATCCTCAGCGCGCGCTGCGGCAAAGAATTGAAGGCTGGGTAGAACTCACCTTCACAGTGACTGCGAATGGTGACGTAAGTGATATCAAGGTTATCGATTCCCAACCCCGTCGTGAATTTGATCGCGAAGCGATACGCGCGCTGGGACAATGGAAGTTCAAGCCTAGAATTACCAACGGCAAGCCTGTAGGCGCATCCGCACGTCAACGTTTAGAGTTCAAGCTTGGCAATTGAAACTTGAGCGATATATTTTGCTGGCTCGCGCATACAGAAATGGCTCTTAAATGGTCAGCAATTTTGCCAACCGCACATTGAATCTCGGCGTCAATACGGCTGATTTTCTGCGTCGATATTGGCAAAAACGGCCAAAATTAATCCGCCAGGCAGTAACTGATTTCGCCTGCCCAATAAGTGCAAATGACTTAGCTGGGCTGGCTTGCGTTGAAGGCTCGCTCGCTCGAATCGTTAAGGGGGCTGGCAAACGATTCACTGTTGCATCTGGGCCGTTCACAGACGCTAGTTTTACCCGCTTAGGCGCTTCAAACTGGACGTTGTTGGTGCAAGAGGTCGACCAGTGGGATCGCAACGTGCGCGATTTGCTCAAGTTCTTCGATTTTTTACCACGCTGGCGCATAGAAGATGTCATGGTGAGCTACGCCGTAAAAGGCGGCTCAGTTGGCGCCCATGTCGACCAATATGACGTCTTTTTATTGCAAGGGCGCGGTCAACGACGCTGGCAAATCGATGACCGATTGCTGGCACGAACAGCAGCACGCCAGCACTTTTTACCGAAAGCGAAGCTTAAACTCTTGGCTGAGTTTGAACCTAATCGCGACTGGGTGCTTAATCCTGGCGACATGTTGTATCTGCCACCGGGCGTGCCGCACCACGGCATCGCGCTAGATAACGATTGCATGACGTTTTCGATTGGCTTGAGGGCACCTAGCGCGACTGAGTTGCTGGAAAATTTTGCCCGCACGCAAGCACAATTACTATCCGACTCGCTACGCTACAGCGACCCAACGCTTACGAATCGAACGAATTCCGTGGCGCTAGACGAAGCGAGTGTTGCACGCGTTCGCGCAACCTTGGCAAAAGCATTTCGGCTATCTGACAAAGAACTGGGTGCTTGGTTTGCCAATTTCATGTCGGCTTATCGCTCGCCTACTCTAGAAAATATCGCCGGTACTGCCGCCTCCGACGCTGCTGTCGGCAAGAACGTTTCAGCGGGGGTCGCGAAGCTCCAAGCCAGACTTAGCGCAGGCGCCTGCTTAACTCTGGCGCCGGGAATGCGCGTGATTGCATGGCAAGACGCGCTGCATATTGGCGGACAAAAAATTGTGTGTGATGCGCAATTACATGAGGTTTTAAGTGCGTTTTCTGTACATATTGATACCGCAATTTGGCGGGGATTTAGCGCAAACTCCCAGGCGTTAGTGTTCAAATTGAAACTTGCTGATGCGCTGATATTCATGCGCTAACACTTAAATACCTTGAAGATTTAGACTTGTAAACCGTCGTATTTGCCTCACTTGAGATGTTATGGAGTCAAACGCCGCCAGCATCAATCGAAAACGCACACCGCCTGAGCCCGCGCTTGAGGCGCTCGAAATCACGCAAGTGATGCACGCGCTCGGGGATCCAATGCGCTTGGCGATTGTGCGCGCGATTGCGCAGTTCGAAGCGGGCCGAGCGTGCAACCAATGTGCCTGTTCGAGCGTGCCTAAGTCAACGCTGGCGCACCATTTTAAAGTCTTGCGCAAAGCCGGCCTGATTCGGTCTCTAGAGGCAGGCACCACACTCAAAAACACTTTGCGCACTGAGGAATTAGAACAGCGATTTCCCGGTTTGCTCGCAGTAATTCTGCGAATGTAGGGTTTAGTAAGTAGCGTCAGTGCGCGCCATGGGCTAAGGTCTAGGCACTAGAATTTGAAAATCGATGCCCATGGCCATACCCCTGCTTTGTGTTTACCCAGGAACCTTTGATCCGTTGACCAACGGGCACTCCGATTTGGTTGAACGGGCATCACCGCTGTTTGATCGCGTGGTCGTCGCGGTCGCAGCGAACCCTGGCAAAAATCCACTGTTCACTTTGGACGAACGACTCGCGCTGTGTGCGAATGCATTCGCCCACCTCAGCAACGTCGACATTTTGGGATTTGACACGCTGTTGGCAAAATTTGTGACTGATTTGGGTGCACGAGTCGTTTTACGTGGCCTGCGGGCCGTGAGTGACTTTGAATACGAGTTTCAGTTAGCGAGCATGAATCGCCATTTGATGCCACAGGCCGAAACCATGTTTTTAACACCGTCAGAAAGACACAGTTTTATTTCCTCAACTTTAGTACGCGAAGTGGCGCGCTTAGGCGGCGATATCAGCGGTTTCGTGCATCCCTTGGTGGCCATCGCGCTGCGGCAAAAATTTAGCCAAGCATAGCCTTGGTTAGCGCAGCCCTTTGGGAAATAGATTGGCAAATAAATGTTGCGAAGATTAGTGCTGCTTTAGCACACACTGGCGTAGCCGTTTTGGAAGACATCACCAGCGCCCAGCATGCCGCGGTACTGCTCGACTACTGCAAAAGCCACGCGAGCTCCTGGCCGCAGGCTGGAATTGGCGCCAAAAACAGCACCAATTTAGCGGTACGCGGGGATCGCACGCATTGGCTAAGTAGTGAAAAAAACCCAATTGAAGCCGAGGTGCTGAGCATGCTGGACGCCTTGCGGTGCGCCCTTAATCAAACGCTTTTGCTAAATTTGGCGAGCGTGGAAGCGCACTTCGCACACTATGCCCCCGGCACCGGCTATGCACGCCATAAAGATGTTTTTCAGCATGACGCGCTGCGTGTGATTTCCCTGGTGCTGTATCTCAATCCCGCGTGGCACCCAGCCCACGGCGGCCGACTAGCGCTGTACTTGCCTGATGGCGTGCAGTTTGTGCCGCCGCAAAGCGGCAAAGCAGTGCTTTTTGTTAGCGCGGAAATCGAACATTCGGTCGAGCTCACCACGGTGGATCGCTACAGCATTGCGGCATGGTTTAGGCGCAGGTTGTGACCGTAAATTTTAATTCGGAGCGCAAACTATGGAAAACTTTTCATAGCTTTAGGCACGAAATTGTCATGTTTATGTTCGAGTAGCGTGTTTACTATTGGGAACGAGTTTTTTTGTACTGTCTACAAATATGATTCAAATTTGCCTATGAACCATTTG
>JAYTAO010000381.1:0-8549 GCA_043737435.1 Rhodanobacteraceae bacterium
ATCCTAAGTCCCTACTGGGATTCTCCTAGTCTGAGCAACGTTGGCGCAGTAACGATAGCGCATTCAAATGGTCTGGTTGGTTCACCCACTATCGCCAACACCGTGTTCGGAAGCGTAGCAAATGACGGTTTAGCAATCATTTCGAGCGTCGGCGGGAGTGGTAAAAGCTATGACCCGGCCAGAGATCGCCTATTTGTTGGCAGGCCAAACAATAACGTTGTAACCATTCTGTCTGGCGAAGTCATTTTTGGGGATGGCTTGGAATCAGAAGATTGAGAGTGGTTTGGGCCGGCACAGATCGCGGCAGGAACCTGCCTTACGGCAGGCCCCCGCACAGATCCCGGCGGGCGCAACTTACGCACCGGGCTCTTGCCTTGGATGATTAACGAGAAAACGCGTGTTCGGCCATGGGTGCAGAATGCGGGGCGCAGGAATCCAGTCCGCAGCAAGGCGTTCAATGCGTTGCCACGTCTTGTTGTCCTTTTGACTGCGCCGCTTTAGCGCACGCCGCCATAAGTCCTCCACAAAATGGCGGAACGCATCAATGCGTCGGAAGCGCCTGAGTTCAGCCGACCCGCGGCCCATAAGCGCGTGATAGCGCGATACCGCCGAATGCCGCGTGGTCGGATGCAATATTTAGTCGGAACTAGCTTGCCGCCACCGAACTATTGCAATTGCCCATCACCCAAAGCGAACCTCGTTCCTCGCCATTCGACGATGACGGCGTTGACAGATACTAGTTGCCGCGTGCAGCGATATGCTCGCCAAGGTCAACAAGCAGGCAAAGGTTTGCGGTGCACTCATGGTTGAGTCCAGCTAGCTTAAAAAAGTAATTGCCAACAACCGTAATGATTTATCTAGAACCACACAACAGCAATCAGCGAAGCACGCACCAGATCAGCGCAAAGGACGTTTCAATCCGCTAAGCTAATTCGGCGGGAAGCCGCCCAACATTATCAGCCCCGCGATTCCTCCAAAGTTGCTCGCGCCGCGCTTTTTGTTCACGGCGGCGGATACGAATTAGCAGAATTCCGCTGGCAAAAATCGCGTTGAGGGCATGGCGCTATTTGGATGTGCGTGAGTGATTTTGAGTTCGACTTTGGCGGGCACTATTTGATGGTGGCAACATTTAAAAAACAACTGATTGCTTCCCGCTGGCTCTGGCTGCTTGCAGTCATCGTGCTGTTCAGCGGTTTCTTGCAGCGTGGCCCGTGGCCAGCTGACGAGCCTAGATTTGCCTTAGTCGCGCAACAAATGGTGGCTAGCGGGGATTATTGGTTCCCGCATCGGGGCATAGAGATTTACCCGGATAAGCCACCGGTATTGATGTGGCTGCAGGCGGGCTTTTATCAATTGACCGGCAACTGGGATGCGGCATTTTTATTGCCCTCCTTGTTTGCGGGATTGGGCACGCTGCTGCTGGTGTTTGATTTGAGCTTGCGACTATTTGGTGCGCGCTCGGCGCGCATCAGCACCTTGGCTCTGCTGTTGAGCGTGCACTTTAGCTACCAATTTAAGAAAGCGCAGATTGATCCATTGCTAGTGTTTTTCGTTAGCTTGAGCGTTTATGCGCTGCTACGCCACCTATTGCTGGGTGCCAAGCAGCGTTGGCTGTTTATCGGAGCATTTTTCGCGGGCTTGGGCGTGATCACCAAAGGTGTAGGGGTAATCGCGTTATTGATTTTCTTGCCGTATTTATTTGCCAAGCGTATGCGGGCGAAGGGCATTGTAGAAAATGCTGAGCAAGGCAGTGCTTGGAAAGCCACCGTGTTAGTTGCGGCGGGTTTTTTATTGCCAATTGCATTATGGTTAAGTCCGCTGCTTTGGCAGGTTCATAGTGCGCCAACACCTGAGCGGCTGGCGTATTTGCAAAATATTTTGTTTAAGCAAACCGCCCAGCGCTTTGCTGCAGCTTGGCATCATCAGCAGGGGCCGCTATATTTTCCTGGTGTGGTGCTTAGCACCTGGATGCCGGTGGTTTTTGTACTGCCTTGGGCATTGCGCAGTTGGTGGCGACGCCTGCGCGGCGTAAACGAGTCAATTTTTATTAGAAAGCCCGACGCGCGCTATCTTGTGTTGCTGGGTTGGGTGCTGTGTGTATTCGTGTTTTTTAGCCTCTCTAAAGGCAAGCGCGATATGTACATTTTGCCCGCATTGCCGATGTTGGCGGTGATCAGCGGCCCGGCATTGATCTTAGCGATGCGCAAAATCGGCTTTCATGGGCTGTGCTATAGCTTCGCAGCGTTGCTTTCCAGCGCACTTTTCGGCGGTGGGGTGGCGGCATTGCTCGCCGAGCCTAAGTTCGAACGTAATTTTGAGGCCAACTATGAACTAGTCGGCACGCACGACGCGATTTGGCTGCTATTTGCAGCAGTGGGCGCGCTGGGCTTGTTGAGTATTGTCTTGGCGTTCTTTTGGCGACGCGGGCGCGGTGGTTTTGCCGCTTATTGCGCAGCATTAACCCTGGTGTGGACGCTGATTTTCGGCTTTGTCGGCTATCCGCTTTTCGATGCGACCGCAAGTGCACGCGCAGTCATGCAGCGCGCTCGTGCTGCAGTCGGGCCAAACGTTAGCATTGGTTTGGTTGCGTGGAAGGAGCAAAACTATTTACAGCTCACAGCTCCCAAAACCGATTTTGGCTTTTTAGCGGCGCAAGGTGCGCAGCGCCGAGCTGCGTTTGAGTGGCTGCGCCAACAACCTAGTGCGCGCGCATTATTTGTTTTAGATGAAGCGATGGGCGTTTGTATTGCGCGGAATCAAAGCCTCAATTTGGGTCAAGCTAATCGTCGAGTCTGGTGGCTGGTCAGGGCCAATGCATTAAAGCCGGACTGTGATGCGCTTGTGGATGATGATTCTTTGCTGGCAGCAGAGCCAGAAGAATAACCTCGCTGGCTAGGCGGAGCGGTATTCCTCGCGTTCAGCGAAAAAATGGAATGCCGATCAGCTAAAACGCTACACTCCGCGCCCTTAACTGCAAATCGGGGCCGTTCCATGGCACGCATTACCGTCGAAGACTGCTTATTCGTTATTCCTAATCGCTTTGATCTGGTGTTAATGGCCAGCAAACGCTCGCGTCAACTGGCCAAAGGCGCAGACCCGATGTTGCCGCCTGCGGACGATAAGCCGACCGTTTTGGCACTGCGCGAAATCGCCGCGAATAAAGTTACCGATGAATTGCTAGCGACCGTCGAGAAATTTGAGCGCGAACGCGCCGAGCGTGAAGCCATGGAGTGGGCGGCAACGCAAGTGGTGGACGATGATTTGGGTAAAGACGTCGACTGATTGCGCATTGATCGTTGCGTAATTTACGCTGGCCATCGACGCGGATCGTTGAGACGCGCGGACTTTCGTTCATTGTCAACGCACGCACATCGCCTGCGTTATCGTTTACTTTGTGGCCGATGATTGTTTGCGAATTTCGCGCTCATCAATCCACTTTTTAGTTTCCTAAACGGAGCAATCGCCATGATGGGTTTGAGCATTTGGCATTTAATAATTTTACTGATTGTTGTGGTGCTCGTTTTTGGCACCAAAAAACTCAGCAGTGCAGGTAAAGACTTGGGCGCAGCCGTGAAAGGCTTCAAGGACGGTATGGCCAGTGACCAGCCACAGGCGAAACTAGAAGCGGATCCACCCGTGCAAGCTAGTGCCAGCGCCGTGAAAGACGAGCACAAAGCGTAGTTCAAGAATGTTCGAGGTTGGCTTTAGTGAAATTGCGGTGATCGCGGTCATCGCGCTGATTGTTCTGGGTCCTGAGCGTTTGCCAAAAGCGGCGCGCATGGCGGGCACTTTTTTGCGCAAAGCTAGGCGCAGTTTTGAAAGCCTTAAACTGGAAGTGGAACGCGAATTAGAAGCGGACGAGTTAAAAAAGCAGCTTGCGCAAATCGCCGCTGCGCCAGCGGCCTTAGCTAGCGCATTGCAGCAGCCATTTGCCGAGGCAAATGCCGCGCTCGAGCACAACCTAGACGCCGCCACGCAGTCCGCCATGGACACTTGGCAGGGTTTGTCCGCTCCCAACGCTGTTGATGTTTCGCCAAGCACCGAGGTGCCGCACTTCGAGACAAACACCGACGCGCCTTTGTTGCTGGAAGACAGTGAGTCGTCGGCGCACTCGCCCAAACCGAATTCCTTATGAGTACAGATACCGAGCAGCCCCTAATCGCGCATTTGCTAGAGTTGCGGACGCGGTTATTGCGCGCCATTGTCGGTGTGTTGGTTTGCTTAATTTTGTTACTGCCCATTGCAAATAAACTTTATGGCTGGTTAGCGCTGCCGGTGTTGAAAATGTTGCCGGTAGGAGGCCAAATGATCGCCACCGATCCTATCTCACCGTTTTTGACACCGCTTAAGTTGGCGTTGATGTCGGCATTGGTTATGGCGGCGCCGTGGGTGCTTTACCAGCTTTGGGCCTTTGTCGCACCGGGGCTTTATCACAAAGAAAAACGCTTGGCCGTGCCGCTTTTAGTGTCGGCGACTGCGCTTTTTTATATAGGCTGCGCGTTTGCGTACTTTTTAGTATTGCCGGCCGTGTTCAAGTTTACCAATGCCGTCGCACCGGAAGGGGTGGCGGTGATGACGGATATTGGCAAATATCTAGATTTTGTGATCGTGACGTTTATCGCTTTTGGCGTGGCCTTTGAGGTTCCCGTCGCCGTGGTTATTTTGGTGGCGCTCGGCTGGGTTTCGGTTGCGCAACTTCGCGAAGTGCGCAGCTATGTGATTGTTGGGGCATTTGTCGTTGCTGCGGTGATGACGCCACCGGATGCCGTGTCAATGTTGATGATGGCCATTCCGATGTGCTTGCTATACGAACTCGGTATTGTCGCCGCAGCCTGGATGCGCACCGGCAAGGCGGACGCAGCCGACGTTAATTCCCCCAGTTAGCCAGTCAACGCACCACGTGGAAGCTTTTGTAATACTCACTTGGCTATAGGCTTCGTTCGCCCAAATACCACCACATCTTCAGACCGCCCGTCTTTGACAACGTGCGCGCGTAATTTGCCTTCGCGGCGAAAACCGGCGCCACGCAGTACCGCATGGCTGGCAATATTTTCCGGAAAACAAAGACCGTAGATGCGGTTGACCTGGCATTCTTTAAAAACGTGATCGCACAGCGCTTTTACTGCGGTACACGTCAACCCACGGCCTCGGTAAGGTTCGCCTAGCCAATAGCCGATCTCGGCGCGTTGATGTTCCGGCTCGAACGTTAATCCAATTGAACCCACCAGATGCCCGCGCAAACTAAGCGCATAAATTAGCTCAACACCTTCACTAAAACGCGCGTCCAGCCCCGCTATCCATGCTGCCGATGCGTCAACGCTGTAGGGCAAAGGAATGCCAAGCGTATAGCGCACCACAGAAGTTACACCCGCTAACTTTGCCAAACGCGTTGCATCAGCCGCTGCAAAGGGGCGCAAGCAAAAACCTGGAGTACCGCCGATCAGGATCATTGGTAAAGGCTGGGAGAATTGGCTCTTTATTAAATGCATTGCTCATTGTTGTCGTAAAATGAAACTGAATGACAGCCCGGCGGAGTTTGCTATACCGACGGCCTTTAACTGGAATTTACCAAGCCAAGCTCTATCTTCAACGCAGTTGTTAATTCTGTTAAATCCGTTAATTCCGTTAATTCCATTACGTTAGTTTAAGGAGAAACTCATGTCCATGCGTGTCCTCGTCGTTGAAGACAACCCCGATATCGCCGCCAACATTGGCGATTATTTAGAAGACCGCGGTCATGTGGTCGATTTTGCCCGTGATGGTGGCAGCGGTTACACGATGGCTGCCGCAAATGAGTTTGATGTAATCGTTCTGGACTTAATGCTACCGGTCATGGATGGTTTGGACGTGTGCAAAAAGTTGCGCACTGAAGCACGCAAACCAACGCCCGTTTTAATGCTGACCGCGCGTGATTCCTTGCAGCAAAAGCTGGCGGGCTTTGCCACTGGCACGGATGACTACATGGTCAAGCCATTTGCGCTGCAAGAACTCGAAGCGCGGCTGTTAGTGCTGGTTCGTCGATCAAAACCACCGGTAGCCAGAATTTTGGACGTCTCCGAGCTCAGTTTCAATTTAGACACCTTGGTGGTCACCCGCCAAGAACAGCAAATTACGCTCAACCCGATTGCGCTCAAATTGCTGCAGTGTTTGATGGAAGCATCACCCTCTGTTGTTACGCGACAAGAACTTGAACGGCGCGTCTGGGGTGAGGAATTGCCCGACAGCGATAGCTTGCGCGTTCATATTCACAGCTTGCGCGCGGCAATCGACAAACCGTTTAATAGCCAATACTTACAAACCCGGCACGGCATTGGCTACCGACTCGTTGACCCCATCGCTTCCGCCTAAACGGCATCGAAAGCGGCTACGTACCCGAATTATTTGGTCAGTTTTAGCGATAGGCACGCTGCTTAGCGTGCTATTTGCGGTTTTTGCGCTATTTTTGAGGGAAAACCTTGAAGATCGCATGATTGATCGGCGCATTGAAACTGAAGTCGTGAGTTTTGCGGATCAATATAAATTGGATCCAAGTACCGGCTTTGAGTATTCGGTGATTCGTGCGCGCGTGGTAAGTGACAACAAATACGACATTCTGCCGCAAGCGTGGAAAGGCTTAAAACCTGGGGTACATCGCGTAATTGAAGAAAGCGGCGGTACCCGTATCGCTTACAAACTCGCGATTTTGTACCGCGCGCCGCTCTGGTTTTTTGTTCGTTACGACATTACCGCTGAGGAACGCACCCGGCGTGTCGTGACTTATTCCATTGTGTTCGCAGTGATCGCATTTTCCGGATTGGCGCTGCTACTGGGTTTTTACGCATCAAGCCGAGTGATGTCGCCAGTCGCCGATTTGTTGCGTCGCCTGACCCGATTAAGTCGCAAAGGAAAAGTTGAAGCGCTGGCACCGCATTTTGCTGATGATGAAGTTGGGCAACTGGCGCAAGCGCTGGATGATTATGCGCACAAGCTGACCGAGCTAGTCGAGCGGGATCGCGAATTTAACTCGGACGTTAGCCACGAGCTACGCACTCCGCTCGCAGTGATTCAAAGCACGACCGAACTGATGCTGTGCATGCCCAATTTGGCTGATAAAGTGCGGGAGCGGCTTGCCAGAATTGATCGCGCTTCCAAGCAATCGACGGAATTGATCACTGCGTTGCTGCATCTTTCCCGGGGTGAAAAGCAGGCACCAAATGATGGGGAATATACCGATTTGAGCAAAATGATCGGCACCGTTGTTGATAACAATCGCTTTCACTTGATTGGCCGACCGGTGCAAGTAGAATTGGAGGCGTCACAAAAGCTAGACGTCGCTGCACCCGAGTCCGTGCTTTCCGTAGTGCTCGGAAATTTGGTCGGCAATGCATTTAAATACACACGCGAAGGTTCAGTTCGTATCATCGTGCACGCTGACCGCGTAACAGTCGAAGACACCGGCCCCGGCATTCCAGAGTCGGAACGCGATCAGGTCTTTGATCGGCATTTTCGCGGCAGTACTGGAGGCGGCAGCGGTGCGGGGCTTGGGCTGTCGATTGTGCGCAGACTGTGCGCACTGTATGGCTGGAGCGTCGAGCTTGAGCCGCGTCAACCGCATGGAATTAAGGCAGTACTGCGCCTGAATTAGCGGATTTAGTTCGTACGCTGCCAGACAGACGCCCGCGTTTTGCCTTAACTACTTCTTAATTTTTGACGAATCGTGCACGTACCGCTATCTTAGGCCTCGTTTTGGCTTTGACACCTGAGGTTTCGGCATGATCTATCAACCTAGTTCAGAGCAACATTCCAGGCCACACCGGCGCCAAGCCGTGCGTCGGGCACACACAGATTTTAACCAAGAGCGCCACTGGCAGGAGCGTCCGACGCATACGCCAGTGCTCAAGCGCTTAAGCCGAGCGATCAGTCACGGGTTCGAACGCGCGGCATCTGGCGTGCAGGCGTTCGCATTGCAGGCTACGAAAATCCCACGCTCGTTTGTAATTGGCAGCGTTGCCGTTGCAGCAGCTGTTGTGGTGCTGCCGCTTTCCGCAAGTATTTTAGTAAACCCATCCGTGCGCACGGTTCGGCTGAACTTAGCGTTGCCGCCGATTTCCGAAACGCTGTCGCGGGAAGCCGCGACGTCGGTACCGAATTTAGCGTCAGATTTATATGTCGCTGGCGTCAATGACGACCAGTGGCGGGTAGAAACGGTGCGCCGTAACGAAACTGTCGGCGATATGTTTGGCCGTTTAAATTTAGGCCAAGGTGATGTGCACCGGATTGTCAATTTCAGCGCGCAAACGCAAGAGTTAGCGCGCGTATTTCCCGGTGAACAAATCGCGTTTCGTATGGAAGCCGGCAAACTTACCGGCCTGCAATTTGACGGTGATGAAGCGCATCGCGTGCTGTTGGCGGTCGCTGGCGAAGAGATTTCTCAGCGCCTGATCGAACGCCAAATGGAAACGCGCGTCAGCTATGCCAGCGCTAGCATTAAACATTCTTTGTTCGGCTCGGCAATGAACGCCGACATGAGTGATGCTTTAATCGTGCGCTTAGCCGGAATATTTAATTAC
>JAYTAO010000382.1:0-8538 GCA_043737435.1 Rhodanobacteraceae bacterium
TAAATCCAACGGGTGTTGCGCACAAAGCCGAGGTAATTCGCAAGGCAATGCTCCTTCACGGCTACACGCCGGGAGCATCGTTTACGGCGGCGTCTAAAGCGGATGTACAGAAGTTATTGGGCGCGCTGGGCGGACTTGAAATCGCGGCGATGGTGGGCGCTTATTTGCAGTGCGCAATGATGCGCAAAGTGATTTTGGTCGACGGCATGATCGCCACCGCAGCGCTAGCGTGCGCGGTGTTACTAGACCCGCAAGTGCTTGAATTTTGCGTGTTCTCGCATCAATCAAGTGAGCCCGCGCACGCCGGATTATTGCGCTTGTTGGGTGCCGCACCGCTATTGGATTTACAGCTGCGTCTAGGCGAGGGCACGGGTGCTTTGTGTGCCTATCCATTGCTGCAAAGCGCCTGCGCAATTATCAATGAGATGGCCACTTTTTCCAGTGCGGGCGTGGCTGATTCTTCCGCGCTTGCCGATGTTGTTGATTAAGCTTTGCGCGATCAATTAAAACTACTGCTGTTGGCATTTCAATTCTTCACTCGTGTGCCCATCGTCGGTGCGCTGGCGCAATGGGTGGGTTACACGCCGGAAATGCTGCGTGCTTCGGCGCGATTTTTTCCGTTGATTGGTTTGGCTGTAGGCAGCGCGGCGGCCTGTGTTTTTTGGGTCTGTGCGCAGCTGTACTCGCCTTGGATTGCCGCGGCGGTGACGCTGATTTTTACGGCGCTGCTGACCGGCGCTTTTCACGAAGATGGCTTGGCGGACTATTGCGATGGCATCGGCGGCGGCGCGACGGCAGCGCGCGCGCTAGAAATTATGAAGGACTCGCGCATTGGCAGCTATGGCGCGCTGGCGCTGTGTTTGGCAACCGCACTGAAGCTGGCTGCGTTAGCGACGATGGCGGTTGCGCTGGCGCCGGTGGCATTGGTTTTGGCGCACCTGATCGGCAGGGTGTGCGCGTGCTGTGTGCTCGCTAGCCTAACTTACGTACGCGATGAATTGGGCGGCAAATCCAAGCCTTTGGCGGAATCCTTGCGTGCGGGTGAGTTCGCGTTTGTCTTATTTACGCTGCTGACTACGCTATCGCTGGTTTTACTGTGGCAGCCTTTGCTGCTGAACTATCTCTGCGCGGCGGTAATTTTAAGCGGCATCAGCACGCTTGTGCTTGCACGTCAAATGTTGCGACGTATCGGCGGCTTTACCGGCGATGCTTTAGGCGCGGTCGAACAACTTGGTGAATGCGCCGTATTGCTGGCGTTTGCCGGCCATTGGTTTGGGCAATGAAGCAGTTGCGGCCAGTCTTTCTTATTCGCCACCCGAAACCCGACATTGCGCCAGGATTTTGCTACGGCAGCAGTGATGTCCCAGCCACGCGCGCAGCACTAGAAGCTGCTTTTGTGTGGGTGGATCGTGTTTTGCCCAGTGATACACAAATTATTTCCAGCCCGCTCGCACGCTGCGCGGTCATAGCCGCGCAATTAGGTTCGCGCGCGCAGCGCGGCTACAAATTCGACGCACGGCTCGCCGAACGTAGCTGCGGCGTATGGGAGTTGCAGGCATGGGATCAGCTGCCGCGCGCCGAGCTTGATGCATGGGCCGCCGATTTCATGGATTACTGCGCGCCAGGCGCAGAATCGGTACGGCAAATGCAAACGCGCGTATTGTCGGCATGGCATGAACAAATCGGGCAACTAGATCAGCAACAGCCTTTCGCACTGACAACGCACGCGGGGCCAATTCAAGTCTTATTGGCGCACCTCACCGGTGCGGTGCTGAGCCCCGAGCCCGTTGTTGAGATCGCTTGCGGTGCGGCGGTATGGCTAACACCATCCCACGACGACGCTGGTTTTTGGAGCTTTCAAATCATCCCGCCCGCATCTGCGATTTGATGGTTAGGCAATCTCGAAAATGCAACGCTCATCTAATCGAGGTACGAAATGCGCGGCGAGCCGCACTAAAAAAATTGTCAACTTGGCATTGGGCTAAATTCAGCCGCCACCCAGCGCCAACGGTTATGCTTGGCGCCTAAACTTTTAGCGACTCTACGTCATGACTGCCAGCCCTGTGTCTAGCAACACGCCTGCACCGAATCCTGTGCCCATACCCGCCGCCTACGACGCGGCCGAAATTGAAGCCAGTGCGCAGGCGTTTTGGCAACAAAATCAGTGCTTCAAGGCGATTGAGGACGACAGCAAAGAAAAATTCTACTGCCTATCGATGCTGCCCTACCCTTCGGGCGCGCTGCACATGGGACATGTGCGCA
Source organism: Rhodanobacteraceae bacterium (assembly GCA_043737435.1). GTDB lineage: Bacteria > Pseudomonadota > Gammaproteobacteria > Xanthomonadales > SZUA-5 > JANNYA01. The sequence goes on from JAYTAO010000382.1 coordinate 2,263, forward strand.
ACTACACCATCGGCGATGTCGTCAGCCGCTATCAGCGCATGATCGGCAAAAACGTGCTGCAGCCGATGGGCTTTGACGCCTTTGGCCTACCCGCCGAGAACGCTGCAATTAAAAACAAAGTACCAGCGGCCGAATGGACTTACTCAAACATTGATTACATGCGCGGCCAACTCAAAATTTTGGGTTTGGCTTATGACTGGAGCCGCGAAGTCATCACCTGCAAGCCGGAATACTATCGGTTTGAACAAGAATTATTTATCAAGCTCTATGAAAAAGGCTTGGTGTATCGAAAAAATTCGATCGTCAATTGGGACCCAGTCGAACAAACGGTCTTAGCGAACGAACAAGTCAGCCCAGATGGCCGTGGCTGGCGCTCTGGTGCATTGGTTGAGAAAAAAGAAATCCCGCAGTGGTTTTTTAAGATTACCGCCTATGCGCAAGAGCTACTGGATGAATTGGATAATCTGAAAGACTGGCCAGACTCGGTTAAAACCATGCAGCGCCATTGGATCGGTCGATCTGAGGGCTTGGAAATTGACTTTGCCCTTAGAAATTCAAACGTCGCAGATAAGTTGAGCGTCTACACCACCCGTCCAGATACGCTGTGCGGCGTTACTTTTATCTCGGTAGCCGCAGAGCACCCGTTGGCAAAGGCGGCGGCGGCCGCTGACTCCAACTTAGCCGCTGCATTGATCGACTTGAGCAAAGGCGGCACCGCCGAGGCAGAGATCGAAAAGGCGGAAAAACGTGGCGTTGCGCTCGGCGTTTCTGCGATTCACCCGATTACTGGCGCGGAAATTCCCGTTTGGGCGGCGAATTTTGTCTTGATGGGCTATGGCACCGGCGCGGTAATGGCGGTGCCTGGCCACGATCAGCGCGATTGGGAAATGGCTAGCAAGTACGCGCTACCAATCACGCAAGTGATTGCACCGACAGATGGCACCACGACGGATATTTCCGCTGGCGCTTACACCGATTATGGCGTTTGCATCAACTCTGGCAAATACGACGGCTTGGCGTTCCAAGACGCATTCAATGCCATGGCCAGCGATTTAGCTGCGTCCGGCAAAGCCACTCGCAAAGTCAATTTTAGGCTGCGCGATTGGGGTGTCAGTCGCCAGCGTTATTGGGGCTGCCCTATCCCCATGCTGTATCGCGCTGATGGCAGCTCAGTGCCAGTGCCCCTTGAGCAATTGCCGGTGGTGCTGCCGGAAAACGTCGCGTTTAGCGGCGTCACTAGCCCGATTAAAAGCGACCCAAACTTTATCAATTACACCGACCCGAAAACCGGTGAAAAGCTGACACGCGAAACCGATACCTTTGATACTTTCGTTGAGTCTAGCTGGTATTACGCGCGCTACTGTTCGCCGGGCGCCAACATCATGTTGGACGAGCGCGCGAATCACTGGTTGCCGATTGACCTATACATCGGTGGCATTGAGCACGCAGTGATGCACCTGCTGTATTTCCGCTTCTGGCACAAAGTCATGCGTGATGTGGGCTTAGTTCATAGCAATGAACCGGCGACGAAATTACTGTGTCAGGGCATGGTGGTCGCGGACACCTATTTCCGTCGCGAAGGTAGCGATGGTCCCAAGATCTATTTTGCCCCGACCGAAGTTCACGTCGAGCGCGACAGCAAAGGCCGGGCATTGACGGCGACACTGATTAAAGATGGTCTAGCGGTGACCATCGGTCCGGTCGAGAAAATGAGTAAAAGCAGCCTCAACGGCGTCGATCCACAGTCCATGATCGACAAATACGGCGCCGATACCGTGCGGCTGTTCTCTATGTTTGCCGCACCGCCCGATCAAAGCTTGGAATGGTCGGAAACTGGCGTGGAAGGCATGCACCGCTTTGTTAAGCGTATTTGGCGCATGGTCAATGAGCATTTAAGCGCTGGAGAAAAGCAAAAAGTCAGCGCGAATTTTGACACTCACGCGGCGAGCCCAGAACAAAAAGAGCTGCGCACCCAGCTGCACGAGGCGATTGCCAAAGTCGGCCGAGATATCGGTGAACGGCTCAATTTCAATACCGCCATTGCAGCCATCATGGAATTGACCAATGCGATCAGCAAATTCAACGATGAAAGTGCAAATGCGCACGCGCTTCGGCAAGAATGCTGGCAAGCGATCACGCTGATGTTGGCACCGATCGCGCCGCATTTGTGTCACCGCTTGTGGCAGCTGTTGGGGCAAAGCAGTTTGATTCTCGATCAACGCTTTCCCCAAGCTGATGCCCAAGCGTTATTGCGCGATGACGTCACTTTAGCGGTGCAGGTTAATGGCAAACTGCGTGGCCAAATAACGCTAGCAAAATCGGCTGCCAATGCCGAAATTGAAGCCGCAGCACGGCTTGCTGTTGCAAAATATTTAGAAGGAATGACTGTGAAAAAAGTGATCGTCGTCGCGGGTAGGCTAGTCAGTATCGTGGTGGCTTGAGATGCGCCGCTTATTAGCAGTCATTGCAATCTTAGCCCTTACCGGCTGCGGCTTTCAGCTGCGTGATCAAGTGCGCTTTCCCGACGGAGTGCAATCAATTCGCGTAGAAAGTAGCGACCCATTGAGTGGCCTAGCGGTCGAACTCAGGCGCGCGTTACGGGCAAATGAAGCCGAGGCAACAGTCGCAGATGCAACGGCGGCAAAACTAGAAATTCTTAGCGAAACTCTCGTGCGCGAAATACTGAGCGTCAATGACCGCGCTCGCGTCAGTGAATTCGTCTTAATTGGCAAAGCCAGTGCACGGCTAATGCCAGCAAATGGCGGCACGCCGATCATTGCGGCGTTTGATGTCGCAGTGCGGCGCGAATATAGCTTTGACGAAGCGCAAGCGCTGGGGGCATCGCAGGAGGAAGAAATTATTAGCCTCGAGCTAAAACGCGAACTGGCCGAGCTAATTTTGCTGAAATTGGGGCACTGATCTTAAGCATTGATGGACTAGGGCAAATTTTTGCAGCGCTACAATTTTTCCATGGATTCGTTTGCCTTGCCAAACAAATTCACGCACAAAGAGCGGGCTCGGTTTTGACGTAGTATCTTAGCGATAGTCAAACCAGCCAGGAAAAGCACTTAATGAATAAAATTTATCCCAACGCGGCTGCTGCACTTGCAGGCGTGGTTAAGGACGGGCAATTGCTCGCCGTCGGTGGTTTTGGTTTATGCGGCATACCCGAGGCGCTGATTGACGCACTGCACGACAGTGGCGTGAAAGATCTGACCGTGATTTCTAACAACGCCGGCGTTGACGGCTTTGGTCTCGGAAAATTATTGGAAACCCGTCAAATTAAAAAAATGATTTCCAGCTATGTCGGCGAAAATAAAGAGTTCGAACGGCAATACTTGGCTGGTGAGCTGGCATTAGAGTTCACTCCGCAAGGCACGTTGGCGGAAAAGCTGCGCGCAGGCGGTGCCGGAATTCCGGCGTTTTTCACCAAAACTGGTGTTGGCACCATCGTCGCTGACGGTAAAGAGTTACGTGAATTCGATGGCGAAATTTATGTTATGGAGCGAGCGCTGCTGCCAGAAGTCGCCTTGGTAAAGGCGCACCGCGCCGACAAGTCGGGCAATTTGCAGTTTCGTCTAACTGCGCGCAATTTTAATCCGGCGGTCGCCATGGCTGGCAAAATCTGCATCGTTGAAGTCGAAGAAATTGTCGAAACCGGCGCTATGGTTCCGGACGAAGTACACCTGCCTGGAATCTATGTGCACCGCATCGTGCATAACCCGCATCCAGAAAAACGTATAGAAAAACGTACCGTTAGCCCAAGCAAATAAAAACCAGATTCGCAATGATGGCGAGACTGTTTGAAAGCCAAAAATAGATAATTTGCGGCACGCAAAAGGCCGCGCACTTAATTTACGGAGTTTGATCATGGCGTGGAATCAAGACCAAATGGCGCAACGTGCAGCGCAAGAACTGCAAGATGGCTTTTATGTCAATCTGGGGATTGGCATTCCCACTTTAGTCGCCAATTTTGTACCCGAAAATATAGAGGTGTGGCTGCAGTCGGAAAACGGCATGCTTGGTATCGGTCCATTTCCGACCGAAGATCAAGTCGATGCCGATCTAATCAACGCGGGTAAGCAAACGGTGACAACGCAAAAAGGCTCGTCCATTTTTGGCAGCCACGAAAGTTTTGCGATGATCCGCGGCGGCAAAATCAATTTATCCATCCTCGGTGCCATGCAAGTTAGCGAACACGGGGATTTGGCGAACTGGATGATTCCCGGCAAGATGGTCAAAGGCATGGGCGGCGCGATGGATTTAGTCGCAGGCGTGAAGCGCGTGATCGTGCTGATGGAGCATGTCGCAAAAAAGAAAGACGGCACCATTGATTTGAAAATATTGCCGAAATGCACGCTGCCGCTAACCGGCGTGGGCGTGGTAAATCGCATCATTACCGACTTAGCGGTGATGGATATCACGCCTGCTGGTCTTAAAATCGTGGAATTGGCAGAAGGCGTCAGTCGCGAAGAAGTGCAAAGTAAAACCGGTGTGACGCTGATTTAGTTTTGCTGGTTCCCCCAGGATATGAGCGAGACGAATTGCAAAACTGAACTCACGTGCGCATTAAAAAATGCACACGCTAGCCCAGGCTCTTTTACAGCGCGTCGGCATCCAGCTCACGTGTGCGAATGCGCATGACTTTTTCTAGATTAGTCACGAAGATCTTGCCATCACCGATCTTGCCGCTTGACGCGGCCTTTGCAATCGCGTCCATCACACCATCGACTTTGTCATCGGTCACGGCGATCTCAAGACGAATTTTGGGCAGAAATTCAACGCTGTATTCGGCGCCCCGGTAGAGTTCAGTGTGACCTTTTTGCCGGCCATAGCCTTTGACTTCACTGACGGTAATCCCTGTCACACCTTCATCGCTCAACGCTTCACGAACATCTTCAAGCTTGTGCGGCTTGATCACAGCGGTAATCATTTTCATAAAATTCACCTCTATTTGGGAGTTAGATTACAGGCTGTAGCCACGTTCATTATGCAGAGCAAGGTCAAGCCCTTGCGCTTCTTCTTCATCATTGGCGCGCAACGGTGTCACGAAACTGATTAGTTTCAACACCACAAAGCTAACTATCGCGCTATAAGCAATCGTGACTACAATGCCAAAGGTTTGCTTGCCAAGCTGACTTGCAACGCTAACACCCTCTGGCAACCCTGCCCCACCGTATGCAGTTGCGGCAAATATCCCGGTCAACAACGCGCCGACAATGCCACCGACGGCGTGTACGCCAAATACGTCGAGCGAATCGTCGTAGCCGAACTTGCGCTTAAGTTTTGTTGCCGCAAAAAAGCACACCACGCCCGCAGCTGCACCAATCGCGAGCGCGCCACCGGGGCCACACGAGCCAGACGCTGGCGTAATCGCCACCAAGCCCGCAACTGCGCCCGAAGCCACACCCAAGACCGAAGGTTTGCCATGCACAACCCATTCCGCAGACATCCAAGCGAGCGCTGCAGCGGCTGTCGCGATTTGGGTGACCAACATCGCCATGCCGGCCGAGCCGTTCGCCGCCACCGCCGAGCCCGCATTAAAGCCAAACCAGCCGACCCACAATAGCGAGGCACCAATCAGCGTGTAGGTCAAATTGTGCGGCGGCATCGCCGTGGTTGGAAAACCTTTGCGCTTACCGAGCATTAGACACGCCACCAAACCTGCGATACCGGCATTAATGTGCACCACGGTGCCGCCAGCAAAATCGATCACGCCTGCGTCCCACAAATAGCCGCCTGGACCCGCCCAAACCATGTGCGCAATCGGCAAATAAGACAGCGTAAACCAACCAGTGATGAAGGCCAGTAGCGCGCCAAAGCGCATGCGTTCGGCAAATGCGCCAACGATTAAAGCTGGGGTAATGATCGCGAAGGTCAACTGAAACGTTGCGAACACGGATTCAGGGATCGCAAGCACCAGGGAATCACGCCCAACTCCGGCAAAAAAGGCTTTACCAAAGCCACCAAAAAACGAATTCAAATTCGTCGTGCCCGCCACCATACCGGTGGTATCAAACGCCACACTGTAGCCATACACCGTCCAAAGCACGGTGATCAGTGCGGTAATCGCAAAGCACTGCATCATCACCGATAACACGTTTTTAGAGCGCACCATGCCCGCGTAGAAAAGTGCCAGGCCGGGAATCGTCATCAACAACACCAGTGCCGTCGCGGTCAACATCCATGCAGTGTCCCCGGAATTGAGCACCACCACCGGTGCTGCGGCCTCCTGCGCCATGACTGACCCGGCGTACATCGAAAGCGGATAGGCCA
>JAYTAO010000383.1:0-3470 GCA_043737435.1 Rhodanobacteraceae bacterium
AATCGGATACGGCAATTGCGGCGGTAAGTCTGCAACGCTCCAAAAAGGGGCGCGCGCCATTGCAGCGTTGGCGACTTCGCCGACATAAGCCAAGCGCCAGCCGCGCGATTGCGCTAACGCGTTTGCTAGCACGCGAAGCGCTACTTGCGGATGCGCAGCCAACACGCCAGCGAGGCGGGCGCGCGAAAATTCATAGGCCTCTGGGCACTCGCGCGGCACGTCAGTATTGCGGCGCAAATACCAGCTGGAGAACGCCAGCTCGCCGCACTGTGCGGGCAGTCCTAACGCTTGCGCCAGCGCTTTGGCGTCTGGAGCCGAAGGCAACACCGTGAAAAATAAAGTATTGCTGGCATTTGCCTGCGCTACACCCGCCAGTGCGTGCTGATTGCGCGCGGCAACCGCGGTGCCCAATGCCAGCGGCAAGCACAAAGCCAGCGCCATGGCGGATGAAAATTTGCGTTGAGCTTGCCAGTCAAAATACAGCGTCGCCAAAGCGAGCACGATGGCAAGCGGCGCATGCGGCACGCGCGCAGATGCCAAACAAGCCAGTCCTAAGATGAGTGCGGCAAGCGCGGAACGCTTTGCAGTTAAGCACCAGGCCAGCGCCCCGGCAATAGTCAAATAAGCGCCCAAGACGGCGCCAAATTCGGTGTACAGCGTGTTGGCGTAAAGCATCACCAGGGGGTCCGCCAGCACCAGAGTAGCCACTAATGCATTTAGTGCTGCGGCGCGCGGGTAGCGCCAAAACAATAGGTTAAACGACATTACTGCGATCAGCAAAAACACCGCTTTAGTCGCGCCTAGCCAGCGCAGGTCTACATCCTTGCCCGTGTCTGCCACGCTGTGCGCAACTAATGCGACTGCGGTAAGCGCGACATCGGTGCTCCAATAGCAATTGCTGTGATCGAACACTCGACGTTGATAAATCGCAACCGGCGCATTCGTAGTGGCAAGCGCTATTTCGTTGTCGGTCAATTTCGCCGCAGAGGTTCCAGGCCAAAGATCCAAACACGCAGAACTGCGCAGCATGTCGTATTGATTGGCATAGCCGATCACCGGCGTGTGCAGCACCAAAGTAAGCATGCGTAACGCCGATAGCACTAGTAATAGAATCGTCGCCACTTTAAACCCGACTGCGCTCGATTCGGCCGCTGCTGGCGGCACTAAATCGCCCATAGCACCACGGCCAGTGTGGCGCTTAGGCTCAAATAGCTGGCCGGATCACGTAGCGCATGCACGACGGGATCACTGTGCATCTGCCCGCGCAAGGCAATCAGCCAAAGCCGCGCCATCGTGTAAAGCACGACCGGTAGCAGCAGGGAAAGCCGCGCAGGGTGGCTGTAGTGCAGCCGCATCTCGGGGCTGTTGAGATACAGCACCAACACAACTGCAGCGCCCATCGTCGCTGCCGTACCGAGTCCGATCAGTAGCGGCAAATCTAGTTGCTGATAAGCGCGTGGACTAGCTTCGATATGACCACGCGCCAAATCTTTAAGCTCAATCACGCGCTTTAGTAAGGCTAAGGAGAGGAACAAAAACAGCGTAAACGCGGCTAACCAAAAGCTTAAAATCACACCGATTGCTGCAGCTCCGGCGGCAACGCGCAACACATAAAGACCTGCCAGCAGCATTACATCTACCAACGCAACGCGCTTTAACCCCACGCAATAGGCCAAGGACGCCACGGCGTAGGCCGATAAAATAACTTGGAACCTTAACTGCAAACGCATGCTGAGCAACGCTGCGATGGCGACCCAGCTGAGCGCAATACAAGGCCCAGCCCACAGCGGCAAGGCACCACTCGCCAACGGCCGCTGCGCCTTGCTGGGATGCGCGCGATCACTGGCAATATCTAGCGTGTCATTCAAGGCATAGACCGCAGAGGCTGCCGCGCAAAAAGCGAAAAAAGCGAACAGAGATTGCTGACATGCCACGGCATCGGTGTAGCGCTGCGCAGTGAGAAGCGCGGTCAGCACCAGCGCATTTTTCACCCACTGATGCACACGCGCGAGTTTAACGATTGCGGTCAGCATGGCCATTGCGTTGGAACTAGGTTTTCGCGGTCAGGCGTTCCAGATACTCATCCACATTCACTTCAACCTCGCGTGGACGGCGGTTAAGTAAGTCTTGAATACGCGGAATCGGGCTGGCACGGACTTGCGCCATCGGCCCGGTCATTAGCACTTGGCCCTGATCTAGCACAGTAATTTTGTCGGCAATTTTGAACGCACTTTCCAACTCGTGGGTGACCACGACGATGGTCATTCCCATCGCTTCGCGTAACCGTAGGATCAGCTCATCAAGCTCGGCGGAAACCACTGGATCTAAACCTGCCGATGGCTCATCAAAAAACAACAGTTTGGGATCCATCACAATTGCTCGTGCCAGTGCGGCGCGTTTAATCATGCCACCAGAAAGTTGGCTGGGCATCAACTCTTGAAAACCACCTAAGCTGACCACCTCGAGTTTTAAGCGGCTCATAATGCGGATGGTATTTTCATCGAGCTTGAAATGCTCGCGCAGCGGTAGCGCGACGTTTTCACCTACCGTCATTGAGGTAAACAGCGCCCCGCCTTGAAAGCTCACACCCATTTCGCGCTTGAATTCCAGCAATTGTTTAGCGCTCAACGCGTTGATGTTTTTGCCGAGCAGCTCAATGCTGCCGCTGGTAGGTTGATGCAGTCCGAGCAAATGCCGCAGCAAGGTCGATTTGCCCGAGCCCGAGCCGCCCATGATCACCCGAATCTCGTTATGGTCGACAGTAAAATCAACGTTATCGAGAATTTTACGATGCCCATAGTGCGTCGTCAGCCCGCGTACCTCTATGGCAAACTCAGAATTCGTGCTGTCTAGGGAGGCGGATGGCATGCGCTGAGTATGCCGGGTTTGGTGCTGCGCAATCAAAAGCTGTTTTGCATCGGCAAATTATCAGGAACGTCTTGCCACGACATTGTCGACTCCTGCGCGTTAATCGCCCAAGCCCAAGCGGCAAAAAGCCACAAAATTAGTCTATAATTTCAGTAATTTCTGAAATATCAGTCACGACATTAAATCCACCATTCAAAACCTGCGGATTTGCGCTCATGCCTAAGCATCGCTCACCCACAATTATTGTGCTGTACGACCACGATTGCCTGCTCTGTCGAACGGAGCTTTTCGCAATCAAAGCCAGCGACCATGCTGAGCAAGTCAAGTTGATCAATATTCGCGCCGATGCGTTCTCGGCGCACGCTTGGGGCTTTGCGCCCGAAGCACTGGCAACAACTTTGCACGTACGCGATCTTGCTGGCCACTGGCATATTGGTATGGACGCGATACGCTTGTTATATCGGGCGGTAGGTGCAAAAACGCCGCTGGCGCTTGCACTGAATCACACGGATTTACCTGGCCTTCGCTTTGTCTTCGATAAGCTTTACGCAAAGCTTGCCAATAACCGCTTAGCGGTCAGCGGTGCGCTGAGTAAGTACTTA
>JAYTAO010000384.1:0-3464 GCA_043737435.1 Rhodanobacteraceae bacterium
GTTGCTGCTAATAACGGGTCTGAATGGCGCGCTGGTGCAGCTGGTATCGGCACATTCGCGAAAGCCACCGCCTAAAGCCATGCTGGCGGCGTCAAATAGCGCTAGATTGCCGGGCTTAATTCGCATCGTGCTGCTTTGCTCATCGGCACCAAAGGCCAGCAAACTTGTGCTGAAGCCGCTGCATTCTGGGTCGACGCACCTGATCAGATTTTGGTTAGGAAATGACACTATTTCGACGAAGCTAGGCGCGCCGTTGCTAAGCAATGCCATCGGCGTGTTTGCCGCTGTTTGCACGCTGCCCGCAAGATCAATCGCTGTCGCTGAACTACACGCGGAATCGGTGCAACGAAGCATGCGGCGCTGCACGAGCGAAGCGCTGGTATTGATACGCTGGTAGCTCACAATGGGGCGATTATCAGCACCTACATTGAGCGCAAACGCGCTCAGAAAGGTGTTCAAAGTTAACTCTGTTACCAGCAGCCGCGCCGTTCCGGTAGTGCAGTTAAGGTCAGCGCAGACGTAGGCAAACACTTCATTGCTGATGTTGTTGTAAAAAAGCATGACGGGGATGCCGTCGCTGCGCAGCGCGAGCTCTACAACAATGCTCGTGGACGAGCCGGTGCCACTGACAAATCGTTCGGTTCCACTAGTGCAGTTGGCGTCGCTACAATCCCACGCTGCGGTACCACCGAAGGCGCTGTAATAAGCAAAAGGGCGGCCATCTGGGCGGATTGCAATGGCCGGGCGAGCATCGGTGTTGCCTCCGGAAGTTTGCCGCTCGTCAACGCTGCTGCACGTCAGATCGCTGCACACGCCGATAACGGGCGCACGCTGTTTGAGCCAAATAGCAACCGCGCGGCCGTCGCTGCGTAGCGCTACGCTTGGCAGGCTGGCACTTGCGCCGTTCACGGCAATGCGCTGCTGCAGTGCTGCGCAGTTGAGCTGCGCGCACTCGGAAGCACGCACGTCTTTCGCTGCCATATCGTGATAAAACGCCAACGGTCGGCCATCATCGTAACTGCTAGCAATAGAAGCCGCGCCCATGTTCGGGCCAGCTTCCATGGTTAAAACCTGCGGCGTGGCACAGGCGGCGTCGTTACAAACGTAGCCGAACAAGCTGCCAGTGCTGGCTTCTTGCGCTGTGATAAACAGATTGCCGTTCGGCAGGCGCGTAATTGCGGGCGCAAAGCCTTTGCCGGCGGGTGCCAGCGTTTGCGTGAACTGATTTACGCCGTTGCAATCAAATGATAAGCAGCGCGTATATTTTAAGCTGTTATCCGCGCCACGATAGACTATGTCTGGCATGCCCGAGTTGCCTACATTGATCGCGGCATCACTGCCAGCAGCTAAATCCGCCGCCGCAAAACTGTTGAATGGCAGCACCGCCCTGGCGAAGCGCACTTGGCCGGTACTGACGTTGTCATACACGGCAAATACATTGGTAAAATTGTTCAGATTGGCGCCGAAAGCAACGTCGCTGTTGCGCCCGACATCACCGCTCGTTTCAATCGTGTTAGCGCTGCCAGCGCTGCAATCAGCATTGCTACACACATAAATTCGGGCATCGTTAATACCTGCGGTAGCGGCGTAATAGCTGATCGCAGCAAAGCCGGTTGCCGGGTTGATTGCCATCGCTGTGTACTGGCCGACATCGCCGCCGCTATCGAGTAGGCGATCAGACGAAAAGAAGCCGCAGGCGCTGCTGCTATTGCACAGGCCCGCGCGCAGGTCTTGATTGGTGGCGTCGTAATACGCTACCAAGGGCCGATTAAAGACACCCGGTAGTGCTGCGGCACTGACAAACTGGCCGCGGTCGCCGGTGCTTGTTAGCCTCGAGCTAATCGTACAGGCGGCACCACCGCAGCTGCCACCGTACAGCGCCTGTTTGTCGGCGAGATAGAAAAAACCGCTGCGCTGATTGTTAGCAGCGCGTGTGAAGGCAAACTGCTGAGCGATCTCATTGTCACCATCCAAGCGTTTCAAAGCATAGCCGGGCCCGGCAGTGATTTGCGCCACCGCGCCGGAGCTTAATGCCGTCATGGCCAGGAGCGCCAATAGGCGAGGTGCGCTGGAACTGGGAAGAAACTTTAACGAGCCAAATTTCATAAATAATTGCTCAGACAGAGACATATTGATTCTGAACTTACCAATGGTGCCCTGCAATCCCTGAAATTCAGGGAAAATTTTGCCGATGATGGCGCACTTTTTTTGGCCTAAATGCAGAACAGGCCTCTGCGCTAGTCGCCCTTTCTTAATGTCATGCGCGATGTCATGCGCGACAACCAAAGTGCGCGTCGTCTTGCCTAGGGGTAGCGCAAGCATTTCGCTACCTGACCTGTCACCGCGAAGTTTGTAACCGCTTCGCGGCGCACTCAGGCAAAATAGCCGGATGGAAATTCGACCTGATGCATTTACCCGCCATTTGAGCGGCAGTCTTAAATTCGCCTATTTATTAGCAGGTGACGAACCGTTATTGCTGCTGGAGGCATCTGACCAATTGCGTACAGCTGCACGCGCGGCGGGTTTTATTGAGCGTCACGTATTTGATGTCAACAGCACCTTGGACTGGGCGGATGTGCGCTACGAGGCGCAGGCGATGGGGCTTTTCGCCTCACAAAAACTTATTGAATTACGCTTAAGCAGCGGCAAAATAGACGCGGAAGGCACCGAGTTGCTGGCAAATTGGTGTAAAGATCCGCCCGAAGGCATTTTATTGCTGGTGATTTGCCCGGAGTGGAAGAAAGACCTGGAGCGTGCGGCCTGGGTGCGCGCCATCAACGAGGTCGGCGCGCAACTGATTTTTTGGCCGTTAAAGCGGGAAGAATTACCGTCTTGGCTGGTGCGCCGCGCGGCACAGTCAGGGTTAAAGCTTGAGCAAGATGCGGCGGCAGAATTGGCGGATCGCGTCGAGGGCAATTTGCTCGCCGCCAAGCAAGAATTGGACGGTTTGGCGCTACTGGCAGCGGCCAAGGTGCAAGGCGGCGCAACGGCGGTTGCGGCAAGCTATATCAGTGCCGCCGATGTCGAAGAATTTGTCGCCGATGGTGCGCGCTTTAATTCCGCGAGCGTTGCAGATGCGGCGTTATTGGGCGATGCCGAGCGCGCGGTGCGGGTGTTGCGTGCGTTAGCGCAAGAGGGCGAGGAGACTTTTATGATTTTGAGCACGCTGGTGCGGCAAATCGAGCTGGTCTATGAACTCGCAAATGCCAAAGCTAACGGCGGCATGGCCGCAGTGGCGCGGCTGTATCCGATGCGTGGAGTTTGGCCAGCCCGGCAAAAGTTCTATGAGCGTGCACTCGCGCGTGCGCCACTGCAGGATTGGCAAAAGCGCGTGGCAGAAAGTGCGGCGGTGGATCAAACCGTGAAAGGCCGGCGCGCCGGGGATCCGTGGTTGGCGCTAGAGCGTTTGGTTTTGCGTGTGGCGTTAAGCCCGGAGAAAGCCGCACATTTCGCGGCGTATTAGG
>JAYTAO010000385.1:0-8501 GCA_043737435.1 Rhodanobacteraceae bacterium
TAAAACGTGCGCAACCCATGCTGCGTTTGGTTCAGGGCGACGTTGGTTCGGGTAAAACCATAGTTGCCGCGATTGCTGCTTGCGCCGCAATTGCCTGCAAAACTCAAGTGGCGTTGGTGGCACCAACCGAGCTTCTAGCTGAGCAACATTTTCGCAATTTTTGCCGCTGGTTCACGCCACTGGGCATAGAGCCGGTTTGGCTGGCCGGCAAGGTGCAAGGCAAAGCCCGAGCCAAGGCGCTGGCAGCCATTGCCGATGGTGCCAGTATTGTGATTGGTACGCATGCGCTGATGAGTGCGGCGGTGCAGTTCAAAAATTTGAGCCTGTGCGTGATCGATGAACAGCACCGATTTGGCGTACATCAGCGCTTGGAGCTGCGCCAGAAAGGGGCGCAGAGCGCAAATAACGCGCACGTGCCGCATCAATTAGTAATGACCGCCACGCCCATTCCACGCACGCTAGCGATGGTGGGTTATGCCGACCTGGATGTTTCAGTCATCGACGAATTGCCGCCTGGGCGTAAGCCGATCCAAACCGTGGTGGTCAGCGTGGAGCGGCGTTTGGAGTTAGTTGAACGCATTCGCAGCGCCTGCGCCCAAGGCCGGCAAGCGTATTGGGTGTGCACCTTGATTGAAGAATCGGATTTATTAGAAGCGCAGGCGGCGCAAGTGGCGGCCGAGTTGTTGATCGCCGCCTTGCCCGAGCTGCGCATCGGCTTGGTGCATGGGCGTCTAAAAGCCAAAGAAAAAGACGCGGTGATGCAGCAATTTGCCAGGGCAGAATTGGATGTTTTAGTCGCCACAACCGTTATTGAAGTCGGTGTAGACGTGCCGAACGCTAGCCTTATGCTGATTGAAAACGCCGAGCGTTTAGGCTTATCGCAGCTGCATCAACTGCGCGGTCGGGTAGGGCGCGGACCAACGCAAAGCAGCTGCGTGCTGATGTATCAAGCGCCGCTGTCGCACATGGCAAAACAGCGCCTAGCCATTTTGCGCACCAGCAACGACGGCTTCGTAATCGCCGAACGTGATCTGGAACTGCGCGGTCCGGGCGAACTGCTAGGCACCAAACAAACCGGCGACGTGCGCTTTCGCATCGCCGATTTACAGCGCGACATTGATTTGCTGGAAGCCGTCGCACGGATAACGCCCGAATTTGCCGAGCGCTATCCGCTAGAGTCTGCCGCGCTGGTGCGGCGCTGGATTGGTTCGGCGGAACGGTACGCGCAGGCTTGAAGGGGCTGGAAACACTGATTGGCACGGCAGGTAGGTGCAAATGTGGTTTCCCGTCGTATGGAACCCATATTCCGATATGAAAATCACCATTGAACTTCCAGAAGACTTGTTTTTGCGGGCAAAACGCCAAGTACTTGAGAAAGGAACTACGCTCAAAGCGCTCATGGAAACTGGATTACGCCACATTTTGACGCAATCAAACGCTCGCAGTGATAAGCCCTATCGCATTTCGGTGATTAACCACATGGCCAGCCTGCTGCTGGCAAAGGTGATTTGAACGCCTTTATTGATCAAATGCGGGCCGAACAATTGAATTCATTTCTGCCGCAATGATAGCGATCAACACTAATATTCTGATTTACGCACACGTACCCAGCTTTGCCCAGCACACGTCCGCACTCAAAGCCTTAGAACAACTGGCGAACTCCGGCGCCTCTTGGGCTGTGCCTTGGCCCTGTGCGCATGAGTTCTGCGCGGTGATTAGCAACGTAAGTGGCGCAGCGATGCGCTGGACGCGGCCGGTGCCGTAGCTATCCTACGCAGTTTGGAAGGTGCGCCAAATTTTCGCTTTTTAGGCGCTACGCATCAGCACTTAAACTCTTTCGCGCAGGTTTTGTTACTTTCCGGCGTCTGTGGCGTCTGTGGCGGCTAGGTGCATGATGCGCGTATTGCTTCAACCTATTTGGAGCACAACGTCGCCGAATTATGGAGTGCGGATCGCGATTTTTTCGCGCTTTGCTGGCCTGCGTACTCGCAACCCGCTGACATCTGTTTGAGGCCGCGAGCAGCCATAGTTAACTTTGTTGAGCGTGCCAGCCGTTCCACGCCACATTTTCAAAATCCAAAAAAAACCCGCACCAGTTGATGCGGGAATGCGGCTCAAACGCGGAGCCAAAATAGCAAGCTGCGCTTATGGTTTTGCCAAGGAAAACCTAATTTTAGTTGGTGAATTCAATTAGCTCTTGCGTGCCGGTGGCGCGAATGCGGCAATCAAACTTTTGAAATTGTTTTGCCTTGGCAAAACATTCATACCAAATTTGTACATGGTGCAATGCCGGAACGCGAAGGAGAGCGTAGTGTCGGAAAAGTTCGCACCATTTACGACCCTTCGATTCGGGGGGTGACAGGGTTTTTTCGTTGGGCAATTCGTGCAACTTGCGTATGTTAAGGACGTCCATGCAGGAAGCGTAATGACACAGGCAAAAATTATTAAAGCGGACTCCATTTCCAAACTGGATGAGCAGCCTTTGAGCGCATTGGTCATTTTTGGACGCATTTGCCGGATTTCCAGAAGATATGTATCGGCATATCCGGGACGACCCGTTTTCAGAAAAGCTCGAAAAATTGGGCAATTTAAAACTTCAAGCCCAGCCGTTAAAGCAGCGCTTGCACTACAAAGTCGAGTTTTCGCTGCGTACGTGATTCAGTATTAAGTGAGCCGAGTTGGGGCAAAACAAATTGCGCAACATGTAATTCCAACGCCGACCCCAGCTGCATTCTTTTAAAGCGTGCGACTTCGCAGGATTTAATTATTTTTTCCCGCATTGCCAGCGCGCTCAAATCACTTAATAGGCGTTCAACGGCGCTGCCGATAGCGCGTAATAAATCGCCGCTGTAACCGCGGCCCGTGGCAGCGGCAAGCAACACGCAACCGCCAGGCAGGCCCGAATCGCCGCTAATCCAATCCGCCCAACGCTCCCGCGTTCGCGCAAAAGTGACTGCTTCGATATAATCGTATTCAAATAAGTGCACACGCATGAGTTTGACGACGTGCGCTAAAACCGTGCTTTGTAGCGCGGCTTTATCCGGGAACAACCGCTGTATTGCGCCTTTGGACAGGTGCGCAGCGGCTGCGGCGCTGCCGTAAGTGATGTTGTTGAGGCCATCCCGGCTGGCAAGCACGGCGAGCCGACTAAGGCTGGCAAGTTCAGTGTGTTCGGATTTTCGCATGCGCCAAAGATAGCTCATTCAAAATAAAAATACGACTGTACTTTAATATGACATTTTAGAAATTTGGCTTGACGACTCCATACAAGCTCGATTAGGGTGCAAGCGATCCCGCCTTAAGAGCAATGCAAATGGCAGCAAAACCCGCATCTAGTGCTTTCCAAGCCAGTCCGCTAAACCCCGCGTCGTCGGAAAATACAGCCGCATCAAACGCGGAAGTCGACTCTGACAACACGCCCATTATGGGTGCTGAGATTATCTGCAAGGCGCTCAGCGAAGAAGGCGTCGAAGTGATCTTTGGCTATCCCGGTGGTGCCGTGCTTTATATTTATGACGCTATCGGCAAACAGGAAAAATTTCGCCATATTCTGGTGCGCCACGAGCAGGCTGCTGTGCACGCCGCTGATGCTTATTCGCGCAGCTCAGAAAAAATTGGCGTGTGCTTGGTCACTTCAGGCCCTGGTCTGACTAATGCGGTTACCGGAATCGCTACGGCGTACATGGATTCCATTCCGATGGTAATCCTATCCGGGCAGGTGCCCACGCACGCGATTGGGCAGGACGCTTTTCAGGAATGCGATACCGTGGGCATCACCCGCCCGTGTGTGAAGCACAATTTTTTGGTGAAGCGCGTGGAAGACTTGGCGGAAACGCTGGCTAAAGCATTTTATATCGCACGCACCGGCCGCCCGGGGCCGGTATTGGTGGACATTCCTAAAGATATTACTTTAGCCAAAACTGCGTTTTCGTATCCAAAAAAAATCAGCATGCGAAGCTACCGGCCGGTAGTCAAAGGGCATTCTGGGCAAATCAAGAAAGCCGCACAGGTGATTGCCAGCGCTAAGCGCCCGATGATCTACACCGGTGGTGGCGTGATTCTTGCGAACGCCTCTAAAGAGTTGAATCAGTTAGTCAACATGACCGGTTTCCCTTGCACCAACACCTTGATGGGTTTGGGCGCCTACAAAGCTAGCGATCAGAAGTTTCTGGGTATGCCCGGGATGCACGGCACCTATGAAGCCAACTTGTCCATGCAAAATTGCGATGTGCTGATTGCTATCGGCGCGCGTTTTGATGATCGGGTGATTGGAAACCCAAAGGATTTCGCGAAGAATCCGCATCAAATTATCCACATCGATATTGACCCGTCGTCGATTTCCAAGCGCGTCAAGGTCGATTTTCCGATCGTAGGCGATGTCAAAGAAGTGATGAAAGAATTGATTAGTCAGCTAAATATTTTGCAAGGAGAGGAGGGGCTGTTTGATCAAGTCGCTCTGAAGGCGTGGTGGAGCCAGATCGAGCTATGGCGTGCGCGCGATTGCTTGAAGTTTGATCGCACCAGCAAGCTGATTAAGCCCCAGTTCGTGATCGAAAAATTGTATGAAGTCACCAAAGGCGATGCCTTTATTACCTCGGACGTAGGTCAACATCAAATGTGGGCGGCGCAGTTTTATAAATTTGATAAACCTAGACGCTGGATTAATTCGGGCGGCTTGGGCACCATGGGTTTTGGCCTGCCAGCGGCGATGGGCGTGCAAATGGCTAATCCCAAAGCCACGGTTGCTTGCGTCACCGGCGAAGGCTCGATTCAAATGAATATCCAAGAGCTTTCTACCTGCAAACAATATCGTCTAACGCCAAAAATCATCAATCTCAATAATCGCTTTTTGGGCATGGTGCGCCAGTGGCAGCAGATTGAATACAGCTCGCGGTACTCAGAATCCTACATGGACGCGCTGCCGGATTTTGTAAAATTGGCCGAGTCCTACGGCCACGTGGGCATGCAAATTGAGAAAGCCGGTGATGTCGAAGGCGCACTGCGCGAGGCGTTTGCGATGAAAGATCGTTTGGTATTTATGGATTTTTTAACCGATCAAACCGAAAACGTTTGGCCAATGGTGAAGGCGGGCAAAGGCTTGTCGGATATGTTGATGTCCTCGGAGGACTTGTAATGGCTGACTGGTTCAATTCAGAGAAAGCACCGCGCCGCATTATTTCTATCTTGTTAGAAAACGAATCAGGTGCGCTGTCGCGGGTGGCCGGATTATTCTCCGCGCGCGCTTACAATATCGAAACGCTGACGGTGGCACCGACCGAAGACCCATCGCTATCGCGCATGACCATTGTGACCACTGGCAGCCCGGATGTCATTGAGCAAATCACCAAACACTTAAACCGCTTGATTGAAGTAGTAAAAGTTATTGACCTAACTGATGGTCCCCATATTGAGCGCGAATTGATGCTTGTCAAAGTGCGCGCCAGTGGCATTGAGCGCGAAGAAATGAAACGCATGGCCGAGATTTTTCGCGGCAGCATTATTGATGTGACTGAAAAGTCATACACCATTGAAGTAACCGGCGATAAATCTAAACTTGACGGCTTTTTGCAAGCGATTGATCCGGCGGCGATTTTGGAAACGGTACGCACGGGCACGTCCGGTATTGGGCGCGGGGAGAGGATGCTTAGGGTTTGATGACTGATCACGCACCTGGGCTGGCCGTTCCGTTCGCCACTCGTTCGGAGATCCGTTCGCCCTGAGCCCTGAGCCTGTCGAAGGGGCGAAGGACAAAGCCGTGTAAATACTGACGAAGCTTGAGGGCGTTTTTGCATCACGAAATTTGTCTTTACATGCTTCGACAGGTTTAGCACGAACGGATTTCAATGTAGTTTTCGGTCCAGGAAAAAATTAATGCTGCCCAAACCATTTGAACAATATTTTCGCCAAAATAAATATCAAAATACTTAAGCTGATTTGCCACCAACCAATAAGGAACCTACCATGAAAGTTTTTTACGACCAAGACGCCGATCTCAGCCTGATCAAAGCCAAGCAAGTGGCCATCATCGGCTACGGTTCCCAGGGACATGCGCACGCGCTGAATTTGCACGATAGCGGCATGAACGTGGTGGTTGGTGCGCGCAAGGGTGGGCCGTCCTGGGGCAAAATCGAAAATGCTGGATTAAAGGCAATGGAAATTGCCGAGGCGGTAAAGAGTTCGGATTTCGTAATGCTACTGATGCCGGATGAGCATATTGCCGACGTCTATCGCAGCCACATTGAGCCAAATCTCAAACACGGCGCAACTTTGGCTTTTGCACACGGCTTTAACGTGCATTACGGGCAAGTGCAGCCGCGCGCAGATTTAGACGTTGTCATGGTGGCCCCGAAAGCGCCTGGCCACACCGTGCGTGGTACTTATGCGCAAGGCGGCGGCGTGCCCATGTTGATTGCGGTACACCAAGATGCCACTGGCAAAGCGCGCGCAACGGCGATGAGCTACGCCGCCGCCATCGGTGGCGGCCGCGCGGGCATTATCGAAACCAACTTCCGTGAAGAAACTGAAACCGATCTATTTGGCGAGCAAGCGGTGCTGTGCGGCGGCGCAGTCGAGTTAATTAAAGCCGGGTTCGAGACCTTGACGGAAGCCGGTTATGCGCCCGAAATGGCGTACTTTGAATGCCTGCACGAGCTGAAATTGATTGTCGATCTGATCTATGAAGGCGGCATTGGCAATATGAATTACTCAATCTCAAATAACGCCGAGTACGGTGAATACGTGACCGGCCCAAAGATCGTGACGTCGGCGACGAAAAAGGCGATGAAAAAAGCCTTGCATGACATTCAAACCGGCGAGTACGCGAAGAGCTTCATTCTTGAAAACAAAGCAGGCGCACCGACGATCTTGAGCCGTCGCCGCTTGACCGCCGAGCATCCGATTGAGCAGGTCGGCGCGAAATTGCGCGAAATGATGCCGTGGATTAAGAAGAATAAATTGGTTGATCAAAGCAAAAATTAAACAGCATTACTGTGCTGCATAAATCCGAGTTTTCAGCTTGGATTTGTGCAACCTAGTCTAAGCATGGCGGACTTAAGCGCAAGCCAGTTTCATGGCGCAACGACCGGCGGTTGAAGCCCCGCGGTTTCGGAATTTGGTGTTGAAGCTCAGCATCGCCGAACAGCTATGCGCAGCCTCAATATGCAGAGCATCGGCGAAGTCCAAGACAGAGCGGTATTGATTTGGAGCGCGGGTGATTACTTGATCATCAGCAAATCGTAGGTTTCGGATCGACATCAAAGCCCTAACGTCGCTGCGACGCGATCTGGCGGTAGCAATTAGGCACCACGCAATACCTATTCCAGCTCCCAGGGCCACCGTGAGCGGAACAAAGAATGCATCGCCGGTATTAATACGCGCAGCGCCGCGTCTGGCTTGCGCCGCATCGTCGCCGGTCACTAAGTGGACTAACACATTGGTGTCAAGTGCTATCATTGTTTGCCAGCAAAGTGCGCCGGATCCATCGCATCCAAGTCAAGTTTGGGCCCGATATAGCCTGAGATGCCAATACCCGCCAATGCACTGGTGGTTTTGCGCTGCGGCTCCCCTCGTAAACGAAGATTGCCTCCTTCTTCGATAACTTCCATCCGCGTACCGCTGAAATGCCCAGCCGCGCGCGCAATGTGGCGGGGATAACTACTTGGCCTTTTTCAGAAACGGTAACGACCGCAAACTATTTGCCTTACTCGGATAGTACGAGTCTGACAGATAGTTAGGATGGCAGCACAGAAAATCAGTGTAGGCGCAGTGGGCGGGTGGACTAGCTTGACTGCACCTGTGAATTCTGTGCAGCACATAGCGCGTTAGTGCGCAAGTGCGTTGTGCAACCCAATAGTACGCAATATTTAGGGTAGTGCAAGCAAGCCTTTTAGTTAGGTTGAAATGAAGAAGAATTTTGGGTGCGATTTTTCTTTAGCTAACTAATAAAAGGGCGTTTATGCGAAATAAGGGTGGAGTTTTAGCGCGGTGTATGTTGCTACCGCTTTCGATGTACGCAGGCACAGTAATGGCCCAAGAGACTACAGCACCTGTCGCTGTGCTTAATTCAGGCGATACCGCCTGGATGTTGACCGCAACTGCGTTGGTGCTGCTGATGACGATCCCTGGCCTTGCCTTGTTCTACGCGGGTATGGTGCGCTCGAAAAACGTGCTCTCAGTCATGATGCAGTGCTTTGCGATTACCGCACTAATCACTGTGCTTTGGACGGTGTATGGCTATAGTGTGGCTTTTGACACCACCGGCATGGTGGCGGGCACAACGAATCTGAATTCCTTCATCGGTGGCTTTGGCAAAGCGTTTTTTGCCGGTGTCGGGCGCGATTCATTGGTGCTTGCGATCCCAGAATCAGTGTTCGCGACGTTTCAGTTGACCTTCGCAATCATCACCCCCGCGCTCATCGTTGGCGCGTTTGCCGAACGCATGCGCTTTGGCGCGCTGCTGTGATGTAGTCATTAAGAATCGGGTCATCGACCAGATCCGGGTT
>JAYTAO010000386.1:0-3452 GCA_043737435.1 Rhodanobacteraceae bacterium
CCGTAGCCCAAATTGCCGATCATTTTGAGCAGCTTCATCGAATCGCCTCCAGAACCTTAAAGCCGCGATCTTGCACCAAAGTGCGGACGTGGCTGAATTTTTGCTTCAACGCGGCCTCATAAGCGAGGTGATGATTTGCCACCAATAAAAACCGGCCGCCAGATCGCAATGCGGCACTGGCGCTGGCGATAAAACTTAAGCCCAAATCCGGCAAGTCGGCGCGCCCGATGTGGAACGGTGGATTGCTTAGAATAAAATCGAAATCGTCCACAGCTAGACCCTGCGTGACGTCGTGCCAAAGAAAGTTAGTTTTACGCGGGCCAAAGCGCGCCAAATTTTTGCTAGCTAATGCCAAAGCGCGATAGTCCGCTTCAAAGCATTCCAGCTGCGTAATTGCCGGATTGCGTTGCAGCACGCGCGCGCTAAGAAAACCGTAGCCGCAGCCCAAATCTGCACCGCGCCCGGTTAAATCGTCGGGTAAGTATTCAGCCAGCAGGCTGGAACCGGCATCAATACGATCCCAGGCAAACACGCCCGGCCGACTCAAAAATTCACCGTCAACAATGGGCTGGATCACATCCAATTGCATCCACGCCTGCGCCAATTCAACGTTGAGCATAGCGGCGCTGGCCCAGATAACCCGGCATTTTGCTTTGGATTCAAAGCGAACTTGGCCCAGTAGTGCTTCGCAATCGGACTGCAAAGACTTCGCGCCCTCGGTGTTTTGCTGCGCCGTAATCATGACGCCACCCGGGGCCAAGCGGGTCGCCGCCTGCGCCAATAGCGCGCGGTTTTCCTGGCGTTGGCGCGCGGGCAGCAGCAAGATGCGCTGAAAGTGATCTGCGCCTGCAGGTAATTGCGGCTGCACGGCAAAGCCAGCGGCCTGCAAAGTATCGGCCCAGGGTTTAAAATTTTGCACGCAGACAAGATCTGGAAAGCGCTGCAGTTCAGCGGAAAAACGCGCCCGCAAAAATAGCGTTTTGCCGGGCGCTTCCGATGGCGGCAGATGATTTTTGAGCACCCAATGTAGGGTCTCAAGGGCGGGTTCGGTCATGAAAAGATTAGTCAGCGAGCGAACTAAAGTTTAGCGCATCCCTGGGCGCTGAGCGGTGGCAGGATGTTTTAAACTAGTGCTCGATACCACCGCGCATTTCAAACATCGAGCGCCAAAATGCCCCAAGTCCAACCCTGCGAAGTGCCCAAACATTCGTTGCTGCAAAAGTACAAAGAGGGCGCAGGCTTTGCGGATTGCTATTGCATCGAGATCCCCGGTCGGGTAACGCAAGCGGAATTCGTGGCCGCGTTCTACAGCTCACGGCTGTTCAAATTAGAGCGTACGCTGCTGCGGTTTTTGGCGGGCAAGCCTAGCACCGATGCGGACGCGGTGCGACTTGCGGCGGGCCAGGCGTCGAGCTTTTCGGCGTGGCAGATAGAGGCGCAAACATCCGCGGAGCTGATCCTGGCGGATTTTACTGGGCGCACGCGATCCTGGCTGATGGCCGAGGCAAACGTCACACCAAGTGTGGCGACACGGCTTTATTTCGGCTCGGCGGTGGTTCCGCGCGCGGCCGGTGGCACGCATAAACTGAGCATGGGGTGGATCTTCCACGCGCTGCTTGGATTTCATCGGCTGTATTCCAGGTTATTGCTGCGCGCGGCAAGTCGGCGCGTTCAGGCCCATTGAGCCAATGAAGTCTCTGGCTATACAAACGAAGTTTCGACCAAAAATGTTCGGGTTTGCATAAAACCAGAGACATCTTTTAAGGCGCCATTGTCACGCTGACACGCATGCTGGCCGCACCCGGCGTACCGGAAATCAAAATACTGACTCCAGCCCAGACCCCCTCCACGCTTCCGTCTGTGAAGTTCAGCGGCGGAGTTGAATTTTGCCCAAGAAAACCGCCATCGCCATAGAGATCGCCGCTATCGCCACGATTGCCGGTGCCAAAAATCTTAGATAGATCCCTGAGTCCATCGGCCTGAATCAGCTCAATCGCCAAAAAATTTTCCTGGTTGTTGTCCTCAACGTACTCATCGACGACGTACACAGCGATGCCTTCATCAGGCAAATACGCATCTTGACCGCGTCGGCGTCGATATTCGATCACAATGTACTTATGCTCCGCCATGTATTTAGGGTTGCGTACATACAGCATTGTGCCTCCCTCGGCGGCGGGTGTGAGTTCAAAATTGACCACATCATGCTCGACCAAATATGGCTCAATCCAGCCGTGGAACATGCGCAACATGGCGTTTGGAAACACTGGCGTCAAGCCGTTTTGACCCCACGATCCCGCCGCCATTAGGCAGTAATTTCCAAGACCGTTACTTACCATTTGCCGTACCGTGCCAGTATCGTAGTAGTCCGCCCAACCGGCCGCAAGATGGCCCCACTCGTGCGCGCATACGCCCATGTTGCAATTCTCAGGTACGGTTAAATAGGTCTCCACCTGTATTCCTGGCGCCACGGTAATCGGGCTGGGCACGACCCATTTATGGCTCCAAATATCATCTCTGGAAAGTGTTTGTTCCGCACCGCTACCGGCATGCACCACAAACAACGCGGTCACCCGTTGACGCCCGAACATATCATAGGGTCTGAAATCAACACCGGCGGTCATAGCGGCTGTAACCGCATCAGAAATCATGCCTTGCGCGTTGCGTGGAAAAGCGCCCAAACCTGAGTTTCCGGCCGAGTAATAGTCCAAATCTTGGGGTAAACGTAGCCAACCGTGGACCTGGCCCTGAACATCAACGCCGGTTTGATTTACCGCGCTGAAATTACTCACTTTTTGAAAGTACTGTCGCATACTTCCAGACGGGAAAACGGCACTTTCTGAAAACAGCATCTGCTCATAGAACGCGGCAGTGCGCGTACCGTCATTCGGTCGATTTGGGAAATCCACCAGTAAAACCAGTGTTTGCACGACTCCTCGAAGTTGATCTGTGGGCCTAGTAATCTTGTATTGGCTGTGGGGGTTTTCGATGCCGATGGGATTGGCGCCATCATCAAGGCCCTGCAAATCGCCGCCGCGTCGGCCCGAGCGCCAAACCGCGTAGTACTGCTCGAAACCCATATCCTTAGGTAGCCGGCCGCTGTTGATTAGTTCTACATAACGCGCATAAAGCTGCGTCATAGCATCTGGTGATAGAGGTACTTGGCATGGCCGAATACAGTGATGGTGATTTGCAGATGCAATCGAAATGTTCATAACGTGAAGTCCTTTAAGTTTGCAAGCGCAGGGCAATCAAACGGAGCGCACTGTCTCCTCATACGAGTGCTGAATAGGCAAACGCTCTCACCCTAAAATTGGGGTTAAAGCAAAGAAAAGTGTTTTCTCGCCGCTATTTGTGAAGTGGGTTCTGCTGAGCAACTTCTGCTTGGTCCACCCATTAATTCGTTCCCGAAAGCCGCGCACCCACACAACATCGAAGCGCACGCCAGTGCCGCG
>JAYTAO010000387.1:0-8471 GCA_043737435.1 Rhodanobacteraceae bacterium
GGCAATTTCACCACGTAATCGTTGGCACCACTCAGGAATGCGTTGGCTTTAATTTCAGGCGCAACCAAATCGGACAGCATCATCACTGGAACTTCGCGCAAGGCGGAATTAACACGATAGCGTTTGACTAAAGTCAAACCATCCAGACCGCTCATTTTCAACTCTTGCAAAATCACCGTGGGCAACACTTCCATGGCAGTTTCTTCAGCTTGCGTGGCGTCACTGCAGAAGTGAAATTCAATATCTCGGCAACCTTCCAACATACGTCGAACCGCCTTTACCGTCGCCGCTTGGTCATCAACAAGCAATACGACCGCGCGGACCTCGGTCGCTACAATCGGGTGAGACTGAGTATTGTCCATGCGTTATGGCCCGAAAATGTAAAAGGCCCAGCAAGACGCTGCGGCAATTGTCGGTATCTTAAGTGCCCTTGTCGCATCTCGTCGCACTATTTTTGGCGACTCAATGATTGACGGGCACAGTGTTTGATCCCTGCGCTGAAATTGAAGCATCATCCCACGACTCTAGCTACTTTTTGCACCACATCCACCGTACGCATGCGCTGCATCAAATCGTCTAAATGTGCGATTGATCGCACCTGCACGGTAAAGACCACAACCGCGCTATCGCCATCGCTGGTGGTTTTTTGAAAATCCAAAATATTGATGCGGGCCTCTGCGAAAGTGCCAGTAACTCGCGCCAAAACACCGGCTTGATCGGTCACTTCGATGCGCAACTGCACGTTAAAATCGCCGCTGACCTGCGCGTCCCAGGCCACCGCCACCACGCGCTCAACACTTTTTCGCAAGTCTGCAACATTGTGGCAACCCGCCTCATGCACCATCAGGCCACGGCCTGGGCTCAAATAGCCAAAAATGGCGTCCCCAGGGATCGGGTGACAGCAATGCGCAAAAGTAACCGCGCCCCGCTCCGTGCCGCTAATTCGCACCACATCCAAGCGCGCATGTTCAGCCGCAGCGATTACGCCGATCGTGAGCTGGCGCGCGACCACTTCAGGCGTGCGATTTCCCAGGCCAATGTCGGATAATAAATCTTCTAGATGGCTAAATTTCAATTCCGCTAATGTGGTGTCCACAGCGCCTTCCGGCACGGTGTCCAGCGAACTGCCTAGTGCACTTAAAGCGCGATCTAGCATTCGGAGCCCTAAACTAATCACTTCCGCATAGCTTAACGTCTTTAAATGATGACGAATCGCGGTACGCGCTTTTGCTGTCGTTACGATTTCCAACCACTGCGCTTTCGGAGTAGCAGATGCCGCGGTTACGATTTGCACCGTCTGGCCGCTGAGCAGTTTGGTATGCAGTGGCGAAGTGCGGCCATCGATACGCGCGGTTACCGCGTGATCCCCAACTTGGCTGTGCACCGCATAGGCAAAATCCAACGCCGAGGCATTCGCGGGTAGCGTGACGACTTTATTATTCGGCGTAAATACATAAACTTCATCGAAGACCAAATCCGCTTTTACCGCTTCTAAAAATTCGAAGCTGTTGCCAACATTCGTTTGTGATTCAACTAAATCCCGCATCCATTCTGAGGATTTCACCGAGGCATTAGTGCTGAGCTTCATCCCGGCCTGATCCGAGACACCGGCTTTATATAACCAATGCGCCGCCATGCCTCGCTCAGCTACAGAGTCCATCTCATCGGTACGAATTTGTACTTCGATGGGCACTCCCCCAGGGCCTTTAACGCCCGTGTGCAAGCTTTGATAGCCGTTTGCTTTGGGTAAGGCAATAAAATCCTTGAAGCGCCCTTCCTTAGGCACATACAAACCGTGGATCAAACCAAGCGCGGTGTAACAATGCAGCGCTTTCGGCGTGATGACCCGAAAACCATACACATCGGTCACATCATCAAAACTTCGATGCTTGGCACCGGGCGTGTGGCCGCGCATCGCTTTGTTTGACTTATCGGCTTTTAACTTGCGTATTTTTGAGTAAATCGAATACGGCGTTTTAATACGACTGACGATGCGAACGCCGATCCGCTCATCTTTCAACTTTTGCGTAATTTTTTGCGCGATCTCGGTCAAGACCTCACGGCGTTTGCCCAATTGCGCTTTCGCCCGATGCTCAATCACTTTATGACGCAATGGGTAGAGCGCGCGAAAGCCTAAATCTTGCAATTCCGACTTAATGCCATTCATGCCCAGCCGCTGCGCAATGGGTGCATAAACATCCAGCGTTTCGCGCGCAATACGCACCGCACTCGCCGAGGATTGCGCACCCAAAGTGCGCATGTTGTGCAAGCGATCCGCCAATTTAATCAAAATGACTCTAGGGTCACGCGCCATCGAAAAAAACATCTTGCGCAGGCTTTCTGCTGCCTGTTGCTCTTTCGTCGCGAAATTGACTTTTTCGAGCTTGGTTACGCCATCCACCAGCTCAGTTACTTTCAAGCCAAATTCTTGGGTGATCGATTCTTTGCTTAGCTCAGTGTCTTCCAGCGTGTCGTGCAAAATCGCTGCGATCAAGGTTTCCGCGTCTAAACGCAGCTCCGCCAGAATGCGTGCAACCGCCACCGGGTGGGTGATGTAGGGTTCGCCACTTTTACGATTCTGCCCCCGATGGGCATTTTCCCCCAGCAAAAACGCGCGCTCCACTTCCTTAATCTCGTCAGGACTAAGGTAGCGTTTTAGCTCAAGCCTCAGCTCAAGCAGATAGTGCAGCAGTAGCTCACCAGAATCAGGCGTCATCCTTGGATGGTGGCGGCTGAGACTACAGGCGTCAAGGTATACACCAAGCAACATGCGCAGTTGTAACCACTAGTCTTTGCTTTAATTCAGCTCGGTCAAGCCTTGGTGATGCCTTTGAACGCGATTGCGGCGAACCGCGCGTCTCGGTACTTAGCACCCATCTGATGACTACGGATGACTAAGGCCTCGCTTCAATCATTGTCGCCCAATTACTCAGTTTCTCTACGCTTTGCGGCTGCACAACAATGCTACGACTGATTTGATCTGAAGCACTTCCGATGGAGACAGTCAACCGAAATTCAGGCAATTCGCTGGTGCTTAAACACGGTAGTTGCGGTGCTGCGGGCAACTCGTCGTGCAGTTCAATGATTTCTGCGTTCTTGCCCAAGGTCAACGCAAGCTGCATGCCGTCAGGTAGGTCAAATCTCGCAAAAACATCGCGGCCTTTGAAAGCCTGCCAGGGCGCTTCCGGCTCGCTGGCATCGGCCGGTGGTATGAGTACTTGATAACTATTATTTGCCACCGCAAAACCTAATTCGCCGCCATCAAGTTCGGCGTTTTCACACATTAAATCCAATACCTGTTTGATTCGCTCTGCCTGTTGCGTAACTTTGCGCTCAGGGGATGAACGCGCAATCACAGGAAGCGCCACAGCCGTAATAATTGCAATCACCGCAAGCACCACCATGACCTCGAGCAAAGTGAAGGCAGCGCTGCTTCGTAGGCGATCTAGCATGCTAATTACTTAACGTCCCGGTCACTTAACGTCCCAGTTACCGATATCGGCATCGTCGCCTTCGCCTCCAGGCTTGCCGTCCGCACCCAGCGAGTAGATATCAAAGTCCCCGTGCTGACCGGGACGTAAATATTGATAAGGACGCTTCCACGGGTCGTTCGCAGCTTTTTCAATGTAGCCGCCGGTGCGCCAATTAGGTGCCTCCGGCTGACCACCCGGCTTGCTGACTAATGCATTCAAACCTTGCTCGCTACTGGGATAGGCGAAATTATCCAGCTTATACATATTTAATGCGCCAGATAGCGATGCCAAATCCGCTTTGACGGCTTTTTTCTGCGCGTCATTAAGCGCCCCCATGACCCGTGGCAGAACCATCACCGCCATAATCGCAATGATGGCGAGCACGACCATCACCTCTAATAGCGTAAAGCCAAATGAACGCACCGGAAAGAGTAGTCTGGGCTTGTAAACACGAAAGAGAAGTTTTTTTGTAGTCATTTACTGATCAATCTATTGGGGCCGAGATTGGCGAGTTTAGCATCGCTTTCTTTTCAATCCGTTTAGCTTCATCCCAAAGCGCGTCTTGTCCCGCTAACGTCAACGCTGCCAAATCTAGACCGCTTGCAACTGCCAATTGTTCCATCTGGCGAAAACGCGATTCAAACTTGAGATTGCAGCCCCGCAGCGCACTTGCAGGATCCAGTTTTAAGTGCCGCGCGACATTGGCTGCGACGAACAACACGTCACCCAATTCTTCTAGCTGATGCGCGGCACTGTCGCTATGCGCCGCTTCGTCTAATTCCGCCACCTCTTCGCGTAACTTATCCAAGACTGGCGCGATACCGGGCCAGTCAAAACCTACTTCTGCTGCACGTTTTTGCAATTTGATCGCGCGCTGCCACTCCGGCAGACCGCGAGGGACACGATCTAGCACTGACGGGGCGAGCACAGAGTTGCTAGAAATAGTTTCGGTTTCCGCGCGCGCCAATTTTTCCATCTTCTTAAGCTCTTCCCAGCGCCGGGTTTGCTCCTCCGCATCCGCGACGCTTGCGCCCGCAAACACATGTGGGTGACGACGCAGCATTTTTTCATTTATGCCACGTGCGACGTCATCAAAATTAAACAAACCCTGCTCGGCTGCCATTTGCGCGTGGAATACCACCTGCAGCAATAAATCCCCGAGTTCTTCTTTCAAGTCGGTGGGATTGTTGCGCGCAATCGCATCCGCAACCTCATACGCCTCTTCCAATGTGTAGGGGGCCACGGACTCAAACGTTTGTTTGATATCCCAAGGGCAGCCATCAGGTTGGCGTAGGCGTTGCATAATTTTGCGCAAAGCCAGCATTGGATCACTGTCCAACTGTTCCGCCCGTTCAATCAAACGCGGCGCGGTGTCGGAAATTGCTGGTCTGGGTGAAAGCGCCGCGCCAGTCATGAATCACTGCGCCAATTCAGGCGCGATAACCAGTCCACTTGAGTGTCACCCACCGCAACAAAAGCTGGCACTAATAATTCGGCACCTTGGTTATAGCGCAAAGGCTTGCCACAGCGATCAAGCACCGCACCGCCTGCTTGCTCAACAATGCACTGGCCAGCCGCAATATCCCATTCGCACGACGATGAACTTAGGCGTGGATAAATATCTATCTCGCCCGCGGCCAAATCTGAAAATTTTAGGCTACTGCCCAGCGCACAAAGCTCGTGCGCGCCCATTGCGCCCAGCAAATCGGAAAGCTCAGCCGGGTGATGGCTACGGCTAACGGCAACGCGCACGGGCGAGCCAACTTTACGGGTACGTATAGACTGCGGTGGCGCGCTAGACTGCGACAGCGCACGCCAAGCGCCGCCGCCGCGCGTGGCCCAACACACGTCGCCACGCGCAGGCGCTAGTACGATGCCAAGCACTGGCACGCCGTTTTCAATCAAGGCAATATTGACTGCGAACTCGCCATTATGCGCAACAAATTCGCGTGTGCCATCGAGTGGGTCAATCAACCAATAGCGCTTCCAGCGCATGCGGTCGCTAAAAATTCGCGCACCCGATTCTTCGCTTAGCACCGGAAAACGCGGCTCCAACAATTTCAAGCCTGCATCGAGCAAATGATGCGAAGCCATATCCGCTGCAGTCAACGGGGAACGATCAGCTTTTTGCGTGACCACGCAGTGCGGCGAATAAATCTCCATGATGGCCTGCGCGGCCTGCTCTGCCAGCGCCCGCGCACCCAGCAATAAACCCGCTAAATCGGTATCGGATAACTGATGCTCACTCATGTCGAGCCAACCGCCAATGCAGCAGATGCCTCAGCCGCGAGCCATGCGCGCGCTAACAGTAGCGCGCCAAGCGCCCGGCCTTCCGTGAATTCGGGATGTAAGGCCAAAGCTTCGATCTCCGCTAATTTCCATGCAATAACATCAATGGGTTCAGGCTCGTCGCCTTCCAGTTGGCTCGGGCTCAAATCACGCGCAAGCACAACATGAATTTCATGCGCCATGTAGGTCGGCGCCAAGGACAAGGTGCGCAAATAATTTAAACGGCTGGCGGCAAAACCAGCCTCTTCTTGCAGCTCACGGTTCGCAGCGATCAATATGTCTTCGCCCTCATCAATACGGCCACGCGGTAAGCCCAGCTCGTATCGATGAAAGCCACAGCCGTACTCACGCGTGATTAAAACCGTTTCCGCATCAAGCATCGCTACCACGATCACCGCGTGATTGGAGTTTGGAATCACCCGGTAAAACTGACGTTGTGCACCATTACTAAACTTAAGGCTGAGTTTTTCCATCGGCGATTCACGCACGAAGCACTCGCGCGCGTCAATGATGGGTAAGGTTTTAACAGGCAAACTCGCAGCCTTGAGTAAATTTTGCCTAAGCGATAAATTTTTTTGGTCGTCTCTCATTGTGCGAACATTTTGAGCGCAAGCGCGTGCATCGCAGGTGTACCGGCAAGTACCGAGGTGGTATCAAGCGCAATGGCGCCGCCGTCTAGATCCGTAATTACTCCACCGGCCTCGCGCACGATCACTGTCAAAGCCGCGATATCCAGGATATTTAAATCACTTTCAATCACCAAATCCAAACTTCCTTGCGCCAACAAGTGATAGTGATAAAAGTCGCCATAGCCACGCGTGCGGTTCGCAGCTTGCAACAGTTGTGCAAGCACCGCCCAGCGAGGACCGCGCGATAACGTTTTAATATTGCCTGTAGAGACAATAGCTTTTGCCAGCTGATCAGTATTAGCTACCTTGAGCGCCACGCCATTAAGTTCAGCACCAGCTCCCTTAACTGCACTGCCAAATTCGCCAAATTCCGAGGCAGAACTAACTCCTAAAATCAATTCCCCGCCATGCATCAAAGCGATCTGCGTGGAAAATATCGGATAGTTTCTGATAAAACTTTTGGTACCGTCGATAGGGTCAATTAACCAAAGATAGTCCGCGTCTGGGCGTTCAATCGCGCTTTCTTCGCCGTAATACCCATGATCCGGAAAATAGCTTTTTAAAACGCGCTTAATTTCCAACTCCGATTCCACATCCGCTTGCGTCACTGGGGTTTGATCCGCCTTCAGCGTTACCGCAGCGTGATTGCGGTAATAACGTTTTATAACGCTCGCAGCGGCGTTGGCCGCCTCTTTGGCGGCGCGCAGGGCAAAATTTAAATCCAGGGCGGGTTCTTTCATAGAGATGCCATTTTTGCCGTGCCGCTGATCGCGGGTTTTAATTGCCGTGTCGCCTGATCGGCAAGACTTGTTCGCCGTGTCGCCTGATCGGCAAGTCTTGTTCGCCGTGTCGCCTGATCGGCGAGACTTGTTCGCCGTGTCGCCTGATCGGCGAGACTTATTTGGGCGACACTCACTGGGGAATCACCAGAACGCCATGGATTTTAAGCAGACGCGCACCGGGCGAATTTGCAATCGGTTCGCCAATCAAACTCAGCGCTCGCTCAATATTTGGATTGCTGATGTTCTGGCGTAGCGTAATTTCCGCGTTGTAACTTTCACCTTTCAAAGCAAAGCCACCTGAAATATCCAGTGCCGCGCTGCCTATGGAGCTCACGGAACCAATAATTGCGCCGTCGGCATCATTTTTTATGCTGACGTCGAAACTGCCAAAATCCGCCTGCGCCAGACCAGTTACGCCAGCAGCCAACCATTGCAGATTTCCCTGCACACGCACTGGCACGCCGCGACGATCCAAGCTCAGTTCGGAAATATTGAGCGCAAGTTTACCCGTAGGAATTACCGCCGGTATTCCTAAAGCAGGCGCTAACCAGCTCGCATCGGCGGATGCCGTTAATGCAGACAGCACCCAGTTTGAGCCGGATTGTTGTGCGAAGCCCTCAAGCTGAACGGTGGCACCGTCCAGTTTTAGCTGCACCTTTGGTGCAAACTGAAGCGCACTCGCCCTAGGAATTTGCCACGCCAATTTTCCCAGCGCTTGATTTGCGATCAGCACGGTATCGGCGTCGCCATTCCACAAGGTGCCATGCAGGCCAACAAGCTGCACATTCGGAACCTTATGCTGCACAAGCTGCCATGCGATACGCGCGGGCAAGGTATACGCAGCGATCAACATAACCAAAAAAGCAATTAATGCGGCGATGCTCAGTTTGCGTGTCATCGAATTAATGTCACTTTCGCATTGACGGTCGAGCTGCCTAAGGTATCGATAGAAAGCTCAGACACCTGCACCTGACTCTCATGCTCCAACTGCTCAAGCAGTGTCATCAGCACATCAAAATTCACCCCGCCCAATTCCAGTCGTACTTTATTTGGCGGAACGGTTGTGATGTTTTTCAGGCCACCCTGCAAATTCTTGCCGCGAATGCTTTGATCTACTAATGCGGTAAGCGAGCTGCCACTTTGACTTGCCGCTTCGCCATTGACGCCCAAAGTGCCCTGGGCGGTTAGCTCTTGTCCTACAGTTCGCGCTGCCATTAATGCCGATATCTCTTTCAACGCAATAGCTTGACTCTGCGACTGCAAAAACATGCGTGCATGCGCTTTCCGCAACGGCTCAT
>JAYTAO010000388.1:0-3441 GCA_043737435.1 Rhodanobacteraceae bacterium
AGCTGGCACTAATGTCACGAATTTTCTCAACGACCGCTTTACCGCCCACTTCTCCGGCCTCGTTGAGTGCGCGCGAGGTGTCAAAAGCCGGGAATTGCGCAAGTAATGCTTGCGCGTAGCTAGGTTCAAAAAAAGCATCAATTGCCACATGTCGATACGGTTTCGCCGACGCAAATTCGGTGCCAATGGCTTTTGACTGGGCTTTCACGTCGCTACTAATACGACCCAAACCCGCATTTTTCTGATCAATCAATTTTTGCTCACTCTACTTTGGGCGCAGCTTCTGCAGGATTTGATGGACGGATGTTCAAACTTAAGCTGCAAGAGTTCAAGCGTTTCCACCGCAAATGACGGTTTCCAGACGGGACTAGACTAACCAAATTTTTTTGCTGAACACAGGTTGCTTCGTGCGCTAGTTCGGGCAGACTATAGACTCTTTGTTTGGTTAATGTTCAGGGAATTCACATGCGAATCGTATCAACTGACGTTTATGGCGGCCCGAATCGGTTCGCATTATTCCCGTGCATTTTGCACGTGCTAGATCTGGCTGAGCTGGAACAACTGCCCACCAATAAATTAGGCAATATCTTCATTGACAACCTAGTCGCAGCACTTCCCGGCTTGGGCGAACACGGTTGTTCCTACGGTGAGGCGGGCGGTTTTATTAAGCGCATGCAAGAAGGCACCTGGATGGGGCACGTGTTCGAGCATGCGGTGCTAGAAATTCAAAACCTGGCCGGGCACAAGGTTTCTTTCGGCAAAACACGCGGTACCAAAAAGCCGGGCGAGTATAATGTGGTATTTGAAATCGAAGACCCAGATGTGGGCCTGGAAGCCAGCAAGTTGGCGCTGCGCTTGCTGCATTCGCTATTGCCGGAAGAACTAAAATCCAAATACAGCGAAGCGTCTTTCAATTTCGCCTCGGAACGCGATTGGTTTATCCGCTACACGCAAAAGCGCGAACTTGGCCCATCGACGGGGAGTTTAGTTAAGGCCGCAGAAGATCGCGGCATTCCATGGTTACGATTGAACCAACAGTCCCTAGTGCAGCTGGGTTATGGCAAATATCAGCAGCGTATCCAAGCAACGATTACCTCCGAAACACGCCATATTGCGGTCGAACTTTCTTGTGATAAGGAAATGTCGCACAAGATTTTCGAAGATTTGGGCCTGCCAGTGCCGAAACAGCGCACCGCATCCAGCGAGCGCGAAGCGCAGCGAGTCGCCGAACGTATCGGTTTTCCGGTGGTGGTAAAGCCTTTTAATGGCAATCACGGGCGCGGTGTCAGTATTAATTTGAAGAATGCCGAAGAAGTGGGCGCGGCGTATCTGAGCGCGGCTGAGCACAGCCGCACTGTCGTTGTGGAAAACTTTATCCTCGGTCTTGATCACCGCATGTTGGTTGTCAACGGTGAATTGGTTGCCGCCGCGAAACGGGTGCCTGGGCACGTCATTGGCGATGGCAAAAACACCATCAAGCAATTGGTAGATATCGTCAACGCCGACCCGCGACGCGGCATTGGTCATGAAAAACAGCTGACGCGTATTGAAATCGACGCCCAAGCAGAACGCTTATTAGCGAAAAAAGAATATACGCTGGAGACCGTGCTGGCGAGCGATGAGATTTTTTACCTACGCGAAACCGCCAACCTTTCCACTGGCGGAACCGCGGTTGACGTAACCGATATCGTGCACCCTGACACCAAGGCCATGGCGATTCGTGCCGCCAAAGCCATCGGCTTGGATGTCTGCGGCGTTGATTTTTTGTGCGAAGACATCAGCCAAAGTTATCGCACGC
The DNA here is from genome assembly GCA_043737435.1 of Rhodanobacteraceae bacterium. Classification (GTDB taxonomy): domain Bacteria; phylum Pseudomonadota; class Gammaproteobacteria; order Xanthomonadales; family SZUA-5; genus JANNYA01. The sequence continues at coordinate 1,799 of JAYTAO010000388.1, forward strand.
ACGGCGGCGGTATCTGCGAAATTAACGCAGCGCCAGGCTTTCGTATGCACGTTTCCCCTAGCGAAGGGCAAGGTCGCGATGTCGGCGGCGCGGTGATGGAGATGCTGTTTCCAAAAGGCAGTCCTAGCAAAATCCCAATCGCGTGCATCACCGGCACTAACGGCAAAACCACCACCAGCCGCATGCTCGGGCATGTTTTAAAAATGGCGGGCTACACCGTGGGTTTGACCACCACCGACGGCGTTTATATCGATGGCAAACTGACGGTTTCCGGCGATATGACTGGCCCGGTTGCGGCGCAAATGGTGCTGCGTGATGCCACGGTAGATGCGGCGGTGTTGGAAACCGCGCGCGGCGGCCTACTGAAAAAAGGTATGGCTGTGCGCGAATGTGATGTCGCCGCGTGTCTGAATGTGCAAAGTGATCACCTGGGCTTACGCGGCATTGATACCTTGGACGAACTAGCGGAAGTGAAGCGCACGGTGGTGGAAATCGCCACCGATACGGCTGTGCTCAACGCTGATGATCCACGCTGCTTAAAAATGGCCGGGCACTGCAGTGCCAAACACGTCTGCTATGTCACGATGAACCCAAATCACACGCTGGTGCGCGCGCACATTCGTGCCGGTGGTCGTGCGGTGGTGCTGGAGCAAGGCATGAATGGGCACATGATTGCGCTCTATGATAAAGGTGCGCATACGCCCTTGATGTGGACGCATTTAATCCCGGCGACGCTGGAAGGACGCGCGATGCACAATGTGCAAAACGCCATGTTTGCTGCGGCTTTGGCCTATGGTTTGAACATTAGCCGGGACAATATTGAAAATGGCTTGCGCACTTTTGCAACGACATTTTTCCAAGCGCCGGGGCGCTGCAATATTTTCGATGAACACCCCTTTAAAGTGATCATGGATTACGCCCACAACGCGCACGGCGTTGGCGTGATGGCCCAGCTGACCGACCGGCTGCAGGCGGTTGGGCGAAAAATAGTGGTGATCACCGCGCCCGGTGATCGTCGTGACGAAGACATACGCGCCCTGGCCGAAGCCGCTGCCGGGCATTTTGATCACTACATCATCAAAGAAGATGACAACACCCGGGGCCGACGCCAAGATGAAGTCGCAAAAATTGTGCGTGATACCTTACTGAAGCACGGCATTAACGACTCGGCGATTGAAACATTGCACGACGAACAAAAGGCCGTCGAGCACGCATTAAAAATGGCGCAACCCGGTGATTTGTTGATGGTTTTTGCCGATCAAATTCCCCGCACGTGGAAACAAATTATCTATTTCAAACCCGACACCGGCACCAGCGTGATTCGACCGCTTCTGGGCGATCAGCCCGCGGCAATGATGTCGTCATTGGTAGGCGTGGAAGAATTTAGTAGCAGCGGTGATATGGAATTGCTTACCGACGGCCGTGGCGTGTACGTGGCTGTTGAGGACGCGGATTAATTGGAAAGTAACTCGTAAATTCCAGGATTTGTAGAAGACAAACTTCCAGAAAACCGTTCGTGCTGAGCCTGTCGAAGCATGTAGCAGCAATCTTCGTGACACATCATGGCTTCGTCAGGAATTTTGCGGCTCTGCCCTTCGACGGGCTCAGGGCGAACGGTTCTTTTAGCGAAAACTTCATTTCTT
>JAYTAO010000389.1:0-8448 GCA_043737435.1 Rhodanobacteraceae bacterium
TAGCTACAAAAATAAAACTCAATTCCCGCGTTTAAAGCAATCTCGCTAGGTGCGGCGACAAATGCGTCATCGATCACCGGAAACCACGCATCGGCCGCGTCAACCGCAACATCAACATGAGTAATTTCCAAGCGATCCGTTTGGGCATAAGTTTGCGCATAAATCTCACCGCCACCGATCACCCACAGTTCGCTGCTCGTGCATGCTTGCTGTGCCGTAGCAAAATCAGAAAAAACTTCAACGCCCGGTGCGTTCCAGCTGGCATCTCTGGTCAATACGAAATTGCGCCGCCCAGGCAAAGCGCGGCCAATGCTGTCAAAGGTTTTGCGCCCCATCAATAGCGTTTGCCCCAGCGTCAGCGCTTTAAAACGCTTTAAATCCGCTGGCAAACGCCACGGCAGCGCGCCGTTTTTACCAATGGCGCGGTTGCGATCTATCGCCGCAATGAGGATGATTTCGACAGCCATATTAGTGACCTCGCCCAGCTTGCCACGGATTGCTTAGTGGCCAAGTCAGCAAGGCGTCGCGCGTGATTTTGTTTTTTAGGAGTCGATTTAGCATTTGTCAGAGTTTCTACCAAATCAATGCCTCGTGTGAGTCCGGCGCGAATTGCCCAAGCGATCAATAGCCAATTCGTTCAAGATACTGAAGATCGCGGCTCATTGCGCTGTACCAATTGGCTGGGAAAATTCTCGGGGAAAATTCTCGGGGAAAATTCTTCAAGAAGGTTAATCCGCTAACCAATCCCGGACTTTTTCGCGGCCGGCAAGGCATCCCGCACATGCCCGCGCAACCTTTCGGCCAGCCGCTCAAATGCCACGCCGGTTGGGTGCATTTCATCATTCCAATCGCTGTCTTGATCCAAGGTGCCGCGAAAGTCCACAACATCTAGCGAGTCGCCATATTGTTGCTTGAGCGGCGTCAGCACGCGCTTAAAAAATTGATCCATCAGCAGCCGGGCGAAAGCGATCTGTTCCACAGCGGTTGGCAACGCCGTTTTCAGGTACCGCGCAATCCAGTCGCCAATGCTACGTTTGATCAGCGCCACCAAGCCAATTTGTTCCACAGTCAACTCTGCACCCTGCCCCATGAGCCGCGGATAATCGTAACTATGCGTAATCACCCGAAGTGCCGGGCGCGCTTTGAATGCAGCATCCAACATACGCTGATAGGCGCGTAAGACTTCCTCATAGCGCTTCGTGTCAATCACGCGCTGCAAAGCGGCTTCCGGCGTCATCGCATGGGCATTGCGAAAAGTGTCGCGCAAAAATCGATCAACGAAGTCATTGCCACCGGCGCTCAACAGCAAGACATCAAACTCGAACGCTTTCAGTCGGCTACTAATTGAACGCAAATTGCCGCCGCTGAAAATATCAATGGCCAGCTCGCCGCTGGCTTCCATGCGCATAAATACCGCACTCGGCGCACGCACCTCCAGCCAATCAACCAAATTGTAGTAAAGCGGCGTGGAAAACCATGAGTCGCCTTCGCTGAGGATCATCGGCGTGCTCGCTAAACGATGCGCCTTATCTAGTGCGCGATAGTGGTTAATAAATTGGCCGTATTCGGTGTGCGTGGTAGCCATGATTTGCTGCCTTTTGTTGGATAAGTATTGCGGGTAATTTCAAAATTTCAGCGCGCAGGACTTGCTTGGTGTTGTGACAAGAAATCGTTGGCGTCGAGCTGTTTTTTTGCGATGGCAGCGACGCGAAAAACTTTTCTACGCGGTGTCGGCTGCAGTAAGACTTACTCGCGCGCATCCCCCACCAAATACTTGCCGGTTACCGCCTTGAACGCGCTCGAAGTGCGCTGCCCGGCCCAGCCGTCAACTTTTAAGTAGATGCCGGGGAAAGTGTTGAGCCAGTGCTGCAGTGCGCTTGCACGCGCAACCGTCGCGCTATCTGTAGGGCGTTTGAGTGCATACGACACCACTTGCGGCACCCCATCGAGTGCAGGCTCGGCATCAAATTGGATTTCTTGGCGCTCGGCTAAGCGCCGCAACAAAGTTGCCGTGCCGCACTGTTGATCCACCGCGGCCGCATCGTAAACGCCGTCTTGAACGAACTTGCCTTTCAGATAGTGGTGCGAAAAACTCCACAAATAGGGGCTGTTAAGCCCGCGCGCGTCGTAGCCCCAGCCGTTGTAGGCTTCCAGTTTGAACAGTGTGCCAGGCAGGCTCCAGTCGTGCCACTGATCTAGGCCTTCGTACACCAACGCATCGGCAGCACTGACATCGAAAGTAAATGGCGGCGCGCCGGATTTTGGCCGCCCAGCAGGCACCCGCACAGTGCGCGCGCTCAACGGATCACCGTTATGCAAATGGCGATCTAGGCGCAGACTGCTTTCGCGCATGTGTACTGCAGCGATAAAATGCCACGGTACTCCAAGGGGCGTGCCAATTGCGAGGTAGCGGGCTTGCAGATTAATCACGCGATCACACCATCGAGCCACGGCTTTGGCGTGTTCGACGCGCACTTCGGCATCATCGAAAAGTCGGCGGTATTGTTCGCGACGCGCTTGCGTAAGCTTGGGCACAGATCACCTGCTGAAGGACTTTTGAGAGAATTATTACTGCCTGCGACCGAAAGATCGCTGCTTAGTTTTGTATCAAAATCAAAAGCCGCGCGCGAGCGAAATAAATTTTTCTTTGTTGTGCTAGGTTTCGCTTTGCCAACACACAGTTTTTCAATGAGCCAACAGCGCGGTGTCGACTTGCCCAAGATAATTTGACGCAAGTCAGTGCGGCCGAGCCGGTTGCTCAAGATAAGGCAGTTGCTGTTCAACGATATCGATCCAATCCAGGATGGGTTGAAACAGCGCAGGATTGTCGCCCAGCTTTGCGTAGATATCGCGATAGCGCAATGCTTGACGCCGCGCGGCAAACATTGGGTACGGATAGTGCCCCTGCAAATTCTTTAGTTGGCCGATTGCATAATGCAACTCAACGTCGGCAGTATGCTCAACGTGCAATTTTTGCACCAAAGCTAGCTCTAGTAAATCCGCGTTCGCCCACGCTTGATCTTCTGAGTTGAGCAGCCCTTGAGCGCGGGCAAGTAGCCGCACTTGCTCGATCAATTCGCTAATTGGCACCAAACCATGCAAATCGGCCACCATCCAGCCATACTTTTTCGCAATCAGGTGCAAGGACAGATACATCAACAGCGCCCAGTGTTTGGCAGGATTTTGCTGATGTGCATCCCAAAAGCGCTGGCGCGCACTGAGCAGTGTGGCGCGCGCCTTAGTTTTACCGGGCGTGCCTGGAAAGGCGTTGAGCTGCAGTTGCGCGACATGTTGGTCGGTAGACCCAAGGCGCAGATGCATGCGCGCGATCTGAATCGGATCGATGGCCGCCTGCAATAGTTCCTGTAGTTGCGATCTGGCTTGGCCGAGTTTTTCTAGCGCCGCCAGATGTTTCGTTGCGCCCGCAGGCAAGGCACCCGCCTGCAAGTCTTGCTCATGCGAAGCGGCCGACAAGCTTGGATCTAACAACACTTGATCGGCTATTTCTTTGCCGATATGGACCGCGCTCATGGCGGCACTGACCCGGGCTTCAAATACCTTTTGCGCCAAGCCCGTACCACTACTTAAATAATGCACCACGCTTGCCCAATCATGCGTGTGTGGGAATTTGGCGTGCAGCGTTCTACGCAAGCTAGCGATGACGCAGCGCGGGTCTAATCCCCAAAAAATGCCCTGATAAACGGCGCGCACCATCTCAATGGAGGCGGCGACACTGAGCGGAAATTGCGAAGCAATCACCATCGGAATACCGGCCTCATGTAATGCCTGTGCGACACTGCCGCCTAAACCGATCACACCGCCCTGGCGCCCGCTATCACAGCTGGCGATACTGACGGACTGAAGGAAATCCGCATTTCCTTCGCTTAATAACGCGGACGCCAAACGGGGCCCATCGACTACGTCAAAACCATCTTCCGCATGGTGTAGCAGCACGCCGTAACGCTGGTCAAACTCGCTTATTAGTGGCGCGCCATGCGCTAACAGGTGGACATGGGTAAAGCGTTCGCGTGCACAGAGTTCGACCAAGCTGGCGATACTGGCGTTCGGCAATATGCGTAATAGTTCGCGCTGGCTAGGGCGGCTGGCATTTTTTAACCAGGGCTGGATGCACTGCTGTAGCGCACGCGCGTGGGCGGCGGCAGGCACAGCTGCCTGCGGGTCGGCGAACGCGAACAGCACGCGCGCGTCTGCGTTTGGGTCATAGGTGCGCGCTACCCTGCGCCGTGTTTCGCGCGTCAAAACTAGATTTTGCTGCAGCAATAGGTGTTTGCTGGTGTGACTCAACGATTGCGGCAAAAACGCCAGCTCAAAGGGCAATAGCGCCAGCTCCGCTGCGGATAAAATTAAGCGAATATGTTGCGAGCCTTCACTGCCGCCCAACTGCTGCATCAGGCCGGGCATGCTGGTCAAGATCGCCGCCATTTTGCTTGCGGCGTCGTGTAATGCGCCTTGGCGTTCTAGTTCATCATATTGATAACTCAAGGCGCGGCTGCTGCGCACCACGTCCGCATGCGTCAGTGGAATTTGTAAGCTACTTACCGGTTCGTTTTCGCACACCGCCAAATACGCCGTCAGTGGCGACAGCAGCTGGTTATGGCTGCTGCCATGGCGCATGATTTCGAGCTTGATCTCTTTCATCTCAACTTCCTTGAAAGCGCGTGTTTTCGAGCATTACTAGCGCGCCCGCCCGCACTTGCTTCAACTCCGCTATGCAGCGCCCATGTGCTTCATACAAATGCACCACAGGGCAAAGTTTTTGCACCACCTTGACCGCGTTTTCGGCCTGAATGCGATCCAGCTCATCCAGCGTAGTGGCGCTCAATACCTGAAAAATTGGTTGAAAACTGGCCTCGTCCTTTAACTGTTCCGGCTGCACCTGGATCAAACGCGCCCACGTGCCGCTGTTAAAATACGCGCCGCGCGGGCGTGCAATGGCGCGCAAAAAATGCGTGTGCCCAGTAATCACAAACGCAATTTCCGGGCTGATTTTTGCGGTCGCGCGCTGATAGGTGGAATCTGCTTCGGCCAGCTCAAAACTTTGATCTTTGGCCAACCCATCGAGCGCCAGACGCAAGACTTCAGGCTGATTCTTTTGACCAATCTTTGCCTTGATTGCGCTAAAAAAACCCAGCAAGTCAGAATCCGAATTTTGCTGATCTGGCGGGTTTTCAAGCTGATCCAAAAATGCGTCTTCACCGGCAAAGTCCACACTTGCTTCCGCAACAATTAGCGCCACAGAAGTTGCCACAGGCCCATTGAGCAGATCCATTTTCATGCGGATCGCCTCTTTCAGCGCGCGTGCTTGAAACATCGCAACGGCGGCTAGTTCTTTGCTAAAGCTGGCGTCAACAAAGCCCAACACTTTCGCGACTCCAGCCATCTCAGGCTTCAACAAATCAACAAAAGGACGTTGCTTTTTGATTTTATTCATAACTTCAATCACCATGCGCGCACCGGCACTGGGTAGCCAAGTCTCCACGTTGTTGCCAAACTGCAAATCGCGCGTCAGCGTGCGAAATTGGTGATAGTCGGTGGCGTTCCATTCGTCAAATTCGTTGCCGTGCAAGATCAATGCATCCGCGTTGGCAACCCGGCAACGCAGGCCCGTGCCATCCATAACACAGTAAATCCGGCCACACGCCGCGTCATCGTCGCCCGCCAATAATTCAAACAAGTGCTGCTGCACCCAGGGCAAAGCTAATTCCAAATCATGGTTGCCCAAATTGATCAACAACATGCGGTTAGGCGTTTTCAGCAGCGCCCGCAATGCCGCAAATATCGGTGCAAAAGTCGGGTCAACACAAACACGGTCCAACTTGGCAACGGCGGTATTCGGGCTAAAGTGCTGGTGCGGTTGTTCCGCTAAAAAATCAATGAAATCGCCGTTGATCACTAGCGCCGCCTTTCGTTCGGAAGCTAAGTTTTCAACATGCTTGACTAAGGCGACAAATTCAGCGGTAGAAGCGAAAATTTGAAAACCCGCTTCGCCGCCAAAATGTAGATCAGAAACAATAAACAACTCATCAAATTGCAGACGCTTAGCGACGTGGCTCATGGCTTCCTCAGGCGCCGGGTGGCACGGGTTCGCTCAAGTTTGAGGCCTCTGGTGTAGGAAATCACGGGCTATTTAAGCGCTGAAAGCGCCCAGCGGCGCCATCTCAGACGGCAATCGGTGCTCGAATCGCCTTGTGTGGGTGGTAATTGAGAATTTCGAAATCCTCGAAACGGTAGTCGAAGATCGACTCAGGGCGTCGTTTAATCAGCAGCGTCGGTAGCGCTTTAGGCTCTCTGGATAGCTGTAGTTTCGCCTGTTCCAAATGGTTAAGGTAGAGGTGTACATCACCGCCCGTCCAAATAAACTCGCCCACTTCCAGCTCGCACTGCTGCGCAACCATATGCGTCAATAGCGCATAGCTTGCGATATTAAACGGCGTGCCAAGTAGATAATCCTGGCTCCTAGCTATTAACATGCAGGACAATTTCCCGTCCGCAACGTAGAACTGAAACAGCGTGTGGCAAGCCGCGAGCGCCATCCGCCCGTGTCGCACATTGTCCTGCGGCGTGGCGGATTCTAGCGGCAAGTACTCCACGTTCCAGGCGCAAACAATGTGTCTGCGCGAATTTGGGTTGCTTTTGATGCCATCAATCAAAGCCTGAATCTGATCAATGGCAGCACCATCCTTGGTTGGCCAACTGCGCCATTGAAATCCATAAAGCGGCCCTAACTCCCCTGCTTCAGTCGCCCACTCATCCCAAATTGAAACGCCGTTTTCCTGCAAATATCTTACATTTGTCTCGCCAGATAAGAACCATAAGAGCTCATGAACTATAGATTTCCAATGCAGCTTTTTAGTGGTAAGCAAAGGAAAGCCAGCGCCTAGATCAAAGCGCATTTGCCGTGCGAAAACGCTCAAGGTTCCGGTGCCGGTGCGGTCACCTTTGGCTACACCTTGCGCCAGAATTTCGCGCATCAGCTCTAAATAAACTTTCATCTAGCCATCCTATTTGACCTTTCACGATCTGGCGCTGGAGCCAGATTGGCATCTTCGCCAAAGCTGCGCTGACCGCTAAATCACCCGCACCGACAAAATGCCTTCAATTGCTTCCAGCTGTTTTTGTACTTCGGGCGTAACGGCTTGATCAACATCAACCAAGTTGTACGCATAATCGCCGCGGCTGGCGTTTTGCATTTGGTGAATGTTCAAACCCGCCGCACCAAAGACGTGGCTCAATTGCCCAATCATATTAGGAACGTTACGGTTTGCCACGCACACGCGGGCAAAGCCGGCGCGCGAAAGCTGCATATTCGGGAAGTTGACCGAATTGATGATGTTGCCGTTTTCCAGATACTCGCGCACCTGATCGACCACCATTAGCGCGCAGTTTTCTTCCGCCTCTAAAGTCGAGGCACCGAGGTGCGGAAAGCTCAAGGATTTTGCGTGACCAAGAAGGGTGTGGCTAGGAAAATCGCTAATGTAGCGCGCCAAAGTGCCATCGTCCAACCCTTTGCGCACGGCGGCTTCATCCACAATCGCTTCGCGCGAAAAATTCAATAGCGCCGCACCTTTTTTAATGACGGCAAGCGAGCTTTCATTAAACAAACCCTTGGTCGCTGCCATCAACGGCACATGGAAGCTGACGAAGTCGGAGTTCTGATATAGCTCGTTCACCGAACCCGCTTTACCCACGTCCGAGCTCAAGCGCCAAGCGCCCTCGACGGTCATATGCGGATCGAAACCCAGTACCGTCATGCCCAGCGCGTGCGCCGCATTAGCGACTTTGACGCCGATCGCGCCTAAGCCAATCACGCCCAGCGTTTTACCTGCCAATTCCGAGCCGACAAAGTTCTTTTTACTCGCTTCAACGTGCGCGTCCAAATCGGTGCGCGTTGGATCTAGCGAACGCACAAAGGTGGTAGCTTCGCCTAGATTGCGCACGCTCATCAACATGCCGGCTAGCACCAGCTCTTTCACCGCATTCGCATTAGCTCCTGGGGCGTTAAAAACCACCACGCCCTTTTTGCTCAGCTCCACCACCGGAATGTTATTGGTACCCGCACCCGCGCGGCCAATGGCGATCACCGAATCGCTTAAGCCCATAGAATGCATATCGGCCGAGCGCAATAAAATCGCGTCTGGCGTTTCACTACCGTCATCAATACTGTATTGGGTTTTAGGGAATTTCGCCAAGCCGTGCTTGGAGATGGCATTGAGCGTTTTAATCTTAAACATAGTTAGACTCATAACTTAAAAATGGGGGCTTGAAAAGGCAGTAAAGCGACTTGCTTGCCTTACGCCTTCGCGGCAAAATCTTTCATGTAAGAAATCAGCGCATCAACAGATTCTTGGGTCACCGCGTTATAGATCGACGCACGCATGCCACCGACATCGCGATGGCCTTTTAAACCCATCAATAGTGCGGCGTCGG